>NZ_JAWPOH010000018.1:0-74401 GCF_037671525.1 Methylobacter svalbardensis | reverse complement strand
AGCTCACATGCTCTCCAATGACTCGACGCGATGTCGGAAAGCCTGTATTTTCACTACGCAAAAAGACGCTTCGTGAAAACACATGCACTATCGCTTCTGGGGACTACTCGACTCCTGTCTCGCAGCGATAGTGTTGTTTTATAAAATCATCTCTATAGAAAACGCAGGAAATCAATACAGTAAATTCTTCATGCCCTTCATGCTCTTCATGATAAAAACAAATGATATCCCCTGAAATTAGCGCCCCTTGGATGTCGCAACAATTGACAACCCTCCCCTTTAAAAATATCCATAAGAAAAAATATGTACGAACAAATTTCACATTCTTTATTGAATGAAATCCTCGATGATTTAAAACCCGAAATCAGAAGACAGGATTTAAGGCATTTTTATACCCGCCTGGGCGCTAATTTTTACGCCATTCATAACCTTTTTCATCATTTGTATGGTCAGCGGGATGATTTTAAAGAACAGATGCTGCGTCTGGTCGAGACCCTTGCCCGGCAATACATTAAACGACCCAGGGCCCTAAAAAATCTCGATATTGTCAGAGAAAACAATCATAACTGGTTTTTGAGTCAACAATTAGTCGGCATGGCTTTATACAGTACCGGCTTTGCCGACAACCTGCGCGGCGTTGCCGAAAAGGCAGCTTACTTTCAAGAACTTGGCATTAATTTTGTGCATATCATGCCGATTCTGCAATGCCCTATCGGCAAAAGCGACGGCGGTTATGCGATCAGTAATTTTCGCGAAGTCGACGACCGGGTCGGCACACGGGAAGACTTGCAATTAGTCGCCGAAGAATTCAGCAAACGCGGAATTTTGCTAGTGCTGGATGTGGTGGTCAATCATACCTCGAATGAGCATGAATGGGCCAAACAGGCGATAGCCGGCAATAAAAAATATCAGGATTATTATTACATTTTCGACAACCGTGAAATTCCCGACATGTTCGAGCAGAGTATGCCGGAAATTTTTCCGGAAACCGCGCCAGGAAATTTCACCTGGAATGCGGACATGGAAAAATGGGTGATGACGGTTTTTAATGACTTTCAATGGGACCTGAATTACAGCAATCCAAGTGTGTTTATCGAAATGCTCGACGTGATTATGTTCTGGATCAATCAGGGAGCCGATGTCATCCGGCTGGATGCGGTCGCCTTTTTATGGAAAAAAATAGGCACCACCTGCCAAAACGAGCGGGAAGCGCATTTGATCCTCCAGCTGATGAAAGATTGCTGCCAGGTGACCGCGCCGGGCGCGCTGTTTATCGCGGAAGCGATTGTAGCTCCGGTAGAAATCATTAAATACTTCGGCGAAGATGCGATTATCGCCAAAGAATGTGAAATCGCGTATAACGCCACGCTAATGGCGCTGTTGTGGGATACCATCGCCACCCGAAACAGCAAATTGCTTTATCAGGGCTTAAAGAGTCTGCCCGACAAACTGGAGCGGGCAACCTGGCTGAATTATGCGCGTTGCCATGATGATATCGGCTTAGGGTTTGATGACAACGATGTGCGCAAAGTCGGCTATGAACCTGCCCCGCACAAGAAATTTTTAGTCGATTATTACACCGGAAATTTTGAGGGTTCCTTGGCAACCGGCGTGCCTTTCATGCGCAATGAGAAGACCGGGGATGCACGCATTGCCGGATCTTTAGCCTCGCTGGTCGGACTCGAAAAAGCCTGTCAATGGGGCGATCAGGATCAAATCAATCTGGCCATCGATAAAATTCTGTTGCTGCACAGCCTGATTTTTTCCTTTGGCGGCATCCCCTTGCTTTACTACGGCGACGAAATCGCAACTTATAATGATTACAGTTATCTGGATCAGGTCGATAAATTCAACGATAGCCGCTGGATTCATCGTCCGACCATCAATTGGGAAAGAGCGGAATTAAGGCATAAACAGGGAACTATCGAATATACCGTGTTTAACGCATTAAAGAAGATGATCGCGATACGCAAAGAAACTTCAGCCTTTGCCGACTTTAACAACCGGTATTTGCTTGATATCGACAATGAACATTTGTTCGGCTTTATCCGTTTCGATCATAGCCGTCCTTCCGAACGGGTCTTAGTGATTTGTAATTTCAGCGACCACCCGCAGCATATCGATTTGCAAACCCTGAGCACGTCGGGATTCAGCATGTATGGGCAGTTAACGGATTTGTATTCCGGCAAAAGTCCGACAAAATTTAAAAATCAATTGGTGCTGCAACCGTATCATTTTTACTGGCTGAGCGAGCATTAAGAGCAGCACAAGACACCGTAGGAGCTGGCCACGCCCGCAACATTTGGGCAGCGATTGCAGAGTTGTAGCCCCTTCATCGCGGGCATGGCCCGCTCCTACAACTTCCCCTCGCTATTTCTCCAAATAAGTATAAGACGTCAATCCGGCAATCAGCTCCCGCTCATAGTCCTGCCGCTGCTGCTCGCTCAGATCGCTGTTAGCCAGTTTTTTCCGGTAGGCGTTTTTCAGCTCTTCGCTGTTGATATGCACATAATCCAGCAGGTCATCGACATGCTCGCCTTCATGCAGGTCATAAAAATGGTAACCCTTATCGTCAAGTTTTATGTTGATCGAATGCGTATCGCCAAACAAATTGTGCATGTCGCCCAATATTTCCTGATAGGCGCCGAGCATAAAAAAGCCGATCAGATACGGCTGCTTGCTGTCAATTTGATGTACCGGCAGGGTTTTTTCAATGTTCTGCCCGTCGATATACTGGTCGATGCGCCCGTCGGAATCGCAGGTTAAATCCTGGATAACGGCACGCCGCGTGGGTTGTTCGTCCAGCCGGTGAATGGGCATGATCGGGAAGATCTGGTCGATACCCCAGATGTCGGGCATCGACTGGAACAGCGAGAAATTGCAAAATACCTTGTCGGCCAGTTTCTCGTTCAGCTCCTTTAATATAGCGGCCTCGCTTTGATTATTAGGGTTCAATTTATCCTGAAGCTGGCGGCACAACAGCGCATAGTTATTCTCAGCTTCGGCCAGTCCGGTCAGGCTCAGCTTGTCCTGAGTAAATCGGGTTCTGGCTTCCGATAAATCGAATTGCGCATCGTGATAATGCTCGACCAGATTGTGCGGTTCCGGCAGGGCTTGCAACTCGGCGTGGTTGGTATAAACGGATTCAATATCGGTCACGTTGGTGATCAACACCGCATGATGAGCGGTCAGCGCACGGCCCGATTCGGTGATGATGTTCGGTTGCGGAATCTGTTTTTCCGCGCAAATATCGGCAAAACTGCGCACGATATTCTGGGCGTATTCATCCAGGCTGTAATTGATCGACGATTCGCGCCGCGAGTGGCTGCCGTCGTAATCCACGCCCAGCCCGCCGCCGGCATCGACGACCTTGATATTGGCGCCCAAACGGTGCAGCTCGACGTAAAACTGCCCGGCTTCTTTCAACGCTATTTTGATGTCATGGATATTGGCGATTTGCGAACCCATATGAAAGTGCATCAGCTTTAACGTATCCAGCAAACCGGTTTGTTTCAGGCGACCGATTAATTGCAGCAGTTCATGGGCATGAAGGCCGAATTTGGATTTCTCGCCGCCGCTGTTTTGCCATTTTCCGGCGCTGATGCTGGACAATCTGACTCTGACGCCCAGTTGCGGCGTAATGTTAAGCCGCGCCGCCTCCTCGATAATCAATTCCAGCTCCAGCGGCTTTTCAATGACCAGATACAGATTCAGCCCCATTTTCAGGCCGATCAGCGCCAGACGGATATAAGCGCGGTCTTTGTAGCCGTTGCAGACCACCACGCCTTTATTGGACAGCGCCATAATCGCCAGCAACTCCGGCTTGCTGCCCGCTTCCAGGCCGATATTGTCGGCCGCCAAAATGCCTTCCATCACCTTGCGCTGCTGATTGACCTTGATCGGATAAACCGGCGTGTAGCTGCCCTGATAATCGTTATTAACGCAGGCTTTTTGGAATGCGCGGGACAACTGAGTCACGCGGTCTTTTAAAATGTCGGTAAAGCGCACCAGCACCGGCAACGATAGCTGTTTGTCGTTTAGCGATTGGGCGATTTCGTATAAATCCAGTTGCACATCCTTTTCGGAACTGGGCTTTACCGAGACATGTCCGTCGGCGTTGATCGAAAAATAGCCTTGCCCCCAGCTGTCTATCGCGTAGGTTTGGGCGGATTGCTGGGTAGTCCAGGCTTTGCTTAGCTTTAAATTCATTGTTTATTTCCTTTCTTATAAATGCCTTGGCTTTTCTGAGACCAAAACTCAGTTAATCCAATTTTCAAGTGCAAGACCTTCCACACATTCGAATTCCCGCGCATTATTGGTTACCATAGTGGCCGACAGACTCAGCGCATGGGCGGCAATCAAGGTGTCCAATGGGTCTATTGGCGTACCTTTGGATTCCAGTTGAACCCGAATATCACCATAACAGGAGGTCGCGTCAGTATCGAAAGGCAGGCATTCGAATTGATACAAAAAGTATTCAAGCTTAATTCGATTCGCTTCTTTCTTGACGCTTTTTGCGATGCCGTATTTCAACTCAGCCAACGTCAGCGAGGAAATAACCACTTGCTCATAAGCCAAGCCATCGATTTTTGCGAGAATATTTTCATAACCGATGCTGCGATTTAATAAATAAATGCAGCTATTGGTATCCAGCATAAAAATCATTCAAAGTCTCGCGAGTCACTTTCGAGAGGTTGATTTCTTTCCAAGGCTACTGTTTCGTCCACGCTGTCCAGCAGGCTTAACAACTGTTTGGCGGAGTGCTTTAAAGGTAATAATAAAATACCTTCACCGACGTGTTTAATCGTGACTTCCGTGCCCTCAAAACGAAATGATTTAGGCAATCTGACCGCTTGGCTTTGGCCGTTCTGAAATAACTTTGCTGTTTGCATGATGGGCTCCCGATGAATATATACTGAGTATAGATTATATGGCATTCAGGATGAACAGGCTAGGAGGCTGCCGGATTACAGCGCATCAAAATTAGTCACGCATTGAAATAACTGAATAAATATTTTCGCGGCAAAAGAAGCCGAGAACTAATATCATTTAAAATCAATAAATCAAGCCATTGCAATATCCAAATCCGACAGTCTCCTAAGCGGGCACGACGTTACTGTTTTTCTCCGTACTCTTCGTGGTTATGGTTTTTTAAACCTGTCTATCGATTTTTTTGTAGATTTACCTGCACTAATGAGTAGTTACTTCACAACTTGGTATCTCTTTGAATATTTTTGTGCTTTTCGTGGATCAAATGAATTTAGAGTTTTTGCGGCTTTAGACTTTGATTCTCACTCAGGCTTCGCCACAATCCAGGCAGAAAAAAACCTCGAATAAACAGACGCCAGGCGACCATGCGAGTGATGCGGACAATGTCCCTCACTGGTCGGAAATGGCTGGGTCTGGCATTTTTGGGATAAGTCGTCTGCACCGGCAGGAAGGCACATAAAAATCTGTGTCGGGCTGCTTCAATGATGATCTCGCTTTCAAAAACGAAGCTCTGGTCACGGCTCAGCTTGAACCGGCAAAGCCGGATAAGTTGCGCTGGATACACCCGAAAACCTGACTGGCTATCTTCAATTGCCTGGCCCGAGGCCCAGGCAATCCAGAAGTTGGCGAAACGGTTGGCGCGATAGCGGGCCTTTGGAATCTCGTCACGATTCCACAGCCGCGAGCCGATCACCAGTCTGTCTGGATGGTTTTCCGCTGCGATCAAAAGCCGTGGAAGATCGGTCGGATCATGCTGACCGTCCCCGTCCATGGTGACTATCCCCTTCGCGCCGAGCTTCAGCGCCGCCTGCATGCCATTCCACAGGCTCGCCGCTTTCCCCAGATTCTCGGGATGGTGCAGCAGCGTCACCGGCAAATCCGCAAGTTTTTCCACCGTGCCGTCCCGGGAACCGTCATCAACCACAATCACCGTACCGAAATGCCGTAAGGCACCCTGTACCACTTCGCGGATGGTGGCGGATTCGTTGTAGGCTGGGATCACCAATATGTATTCGTATCTTCCATTCATCTCATCTCTCCATTCACTTTGAAAAATTATCCGGCAACATGCGAGACCATGCCGGTTACACAGACCCTTAGTTAGCAAGGGCTCTATTCGTCCGACTGCCAGAAATCATAAAAATTGAACCAGTTATAAGGCGCCAGTCGGCAGTAATGTTCCAGACGGTTGGCGTAGCGTTGCATGATGCCATGGACAGCAGCCTGCCTCTGGTGCCGGACGACTTGCGGCGGGTCGGCCAGGTGTTCGAACCATACCTCGTAGCGCCCGTCGCCCCGGTGCAGGCAGCAGAATAAAACCAGGGGCATATCAAGAATTCGAGACAGCAGGACCGGTGCCTCAGGAAACCAGGCCTCCTCGCCGAAGAATTTGCAGCGAATTCGCTTACTGGCATGCACACTGCGATCCCCCATTAGCGCGATGATGCCGCCCTCACGCGCGTGCTCTTCGAGTCCAACCAAGGATCCGACACCGCCCATATAGATAATGTCTTTAAATAGCGACGGATTCAGCTTTTGGTACAGGCCGGTAATACAGGGCGTCCCTTCCCCGTAAACAAGAGCCTTGATAGGGTATTCGCTCTGCAACAACCCCACCGCCCGAATGATCTCGAAGCTACCGAGATGCGCGCCGACCAGCAGACAACCGCGTCCAGACCGGGCGTAATGATCCAACACCTCCAGTCCGTACATGCGAATATCCAATCTCTGACCCTGCCCGGCAAAGATGTATAGCCGATCCAGGAGGGTACAGGCGAAAGTGTGATAATGCTGGAACACCTCGACCCAGCCGCAATCACGGCCTAAAACCCGCCTCAGAAAGTCGCGAGAGGCGGCACGGGTGCGGTACGAGAAGATCACGAAATAGGCTGTGATCGGGTAAAGCAGGAGGCGGGACAACCATCGCCCGACCCGCAGGGCGATCCATTTGATGATGTTCAGCCAGAACAGGTTGCTCCGCTCCGGCAATTCTAGCCAGACCTGTTTCATGAGACTGCGATCCCGATCGGAACGTTTGCGTGACTGTACAACTTATCGGACGCCCACCCCAGTCTCTCTTTCCTTGCCGTCTCGTGAATCGGGAGCAAGGCGCCTAGTGGCCTCTCACTATCGTGCACCACTCGCCGACAATGTTAAGAAAGTTCCTCGCCGAGTGATCTACTGAAATGACCTCTTTGATGTTGCCGTTTTCCTTGGCCGCGCGCACACTGGCATCGCCGCGCGCCAGCAAGCCCAGGATCGATTCCGCACAGGCTTTGCCCTCCTTCAATGAACCCGACGGGGCAGTTTCTCCGGTCGCTATATCCCCCCAGATGACCTCGGTACCCAGAACACCCTTGATCGGCGAATCGACGATCATGCACCCACTGAGGCTGACTACTAGACTCATCACGCCAACAGCCAGGAATGGTTTCATGGTTACTCGCCTCTGCCCTGCGGTTTGGTCGTGAGAGCTTGCCAGTCCGTTCTTCGATAACCGCCCTTTTAGTTCTATTGATGTATCTTTGATTTGTTCCAAAGTCATAGTTGTTCTCCAAAAAATTAGACATTTAATGAGCTTGATCGCCCATTTCTATTGAATGGTTCGCAGACAAAGTCTGGGCTAGTCGCCTTTCTCCCTAGAGGAATTGAAATCCATACTGGCTCCCTGTTTCGAACCCACCATGACCTTTTTTGATGACGCGCCCATCCCTGTTTGTTATTACCACATAATTAACGGATGATACTTTGTACATAAAGACTCGGATCGTTGGATCCGATAAAAAGTAGGGATAGCCTTGGCTTCCAGCGCCTTCAACTTGCTGCTACACACAAACCTGAAGATCTTTTCCGTCTGGCTCGATACCTCTACTCAGGAAATGAATTTAAAGCAGCACATCCCGTCCGTCTGTACGATAGCGCACGTACAGACGAAAGTTTGTCCGTTATATTGTTACTTAATAGCGGCTTCTCACTTAAACCGGGGCAGTTGAGACCCTTGTGGGAGCGCCGCCATCGTCGCGATGATGGCGGCGCCTTTCTAACCCGACATACAGTCGCCCTAGCCGCGTAGGTCTACTGACCGCAACAAATGCGGTCGAGACGCCCGCGATCCCAGATAAAAAAACGACGCCTGGGCTGCACCCAGCATAGTAAAGGTTGTTTTATACCTAAAAAATGCCGAGTTCTACTATAATACCCAGCTGTTTATTGCTTTCTTCAGGAATACATCATGCTAAATCCCTCCCAGTGGTTTACCGAGCAAGTCCCAGAGACTGGATCGGCCTTTTCGTTAAAAATTAAACAAAAGTTGCACGAGGAGCAATCCGAGTTTCAACACCTTGAAATCTATGAAACCGAAACCTTCGGTAACTTGATGGTGATTGACGGCTGTACGATGGTATCGACCCGTGACAACTTTTTTTACCATGAAATGATCAGTCATCCGGCTTTGTTCACTCATCCCGAGCCAAAAAGAGTGTGGATTATCGGCGGCGGCGACTGCGGCACGTTAAGAGAAGTGTTAAAGCATCCCTCGGTAGAACAGGCGGTACAGATTGACATTGACGAGCGGGTAACGCGTTTGGCGGAAATTTATTTCCCCGAGTTGTGCGAATCCAATAACGACCCCAGAGCCGAGTTGAAATTTATCGACGGCATTAAATGGGTGAAAGATGCCGAGCCGAATTCGGTAGATATTATTATCGTTGACAGCACCGACCCGGTTGGCCCGGCTTTAGGTTTATTCAGCGAAGAGTTTTACCGTGACTGTTTTGCCTGTCTGTCGGAAAACGGTATGGTCGTACAGCAAAGCGAGTCGGCGCTGCTACACATGAAGCTGATCGGCGAAATGCGCAATGCGATGAACGCGTCCGGCTTTAACCATTTGCAGACTTTATTCTTTCCGCAATGTTTGTATCCTTCCGGCTGGTGGAGCGCAACGATTGCCGGCAAAGGCGATTTGAGCCAATTCAGGGAACAAGACTGTGCGAACAAGCCGTTCGATACCACTTACTACAACGCCGATATACACAAAGCCGCTTTGGCTCAGCCTGAGTTTTTTAAAAAAGCGTTTAATTTATAAATAGATTTTTTTACCATGAAGGACACGAAGTTATTACCGTGATTTTTCTTCGCATCTTTCGTGTCTTCGTGGTGATATTTTATAGATTATCCGACCAACCCTTAATAAGACGAGATTACCCTAATGTTTGATCCTAAAGCCCTTGATGATATTGCCAGCCGTTTGGCGGGCGCCATACCTCCCGGCTTAAACAGCCTGAAAAACGATCTTGAAAAAAGCTTCCACGCCATTTTGCAGGGCGCATTAGGCAAGCTTGATCTGGTAACCCGAGAAGAGTTTGAAGTGCAAAAGCTGGTATTGGCAAAAACCCGCTCAAAGCTCGAAGACCTGGAAAAACGCGTCGCCGAGATGGAGCCGCACGTGTTAACTAAAGAAGACCTGTCAGCATCAGTTCCCGACTGATTGTGGCACTTTTGCCATCCCTGGCAGTCGTAGGCACTTACAAATTGTCATGTCCTTAGCGGTTATCTACAGTCGCGGACGCTCCGGCATAGATGCGCCTTTAGTGACCGTTGAGGTTCATATTTCCAATGGCCTGCCTGCACTGAATATTGTCGGCTTGCCGGAAACGGCGGTTAAGGAAAGCAAGGATAGGGTTCGCGGCGCGATATTAAACTCCAAGTTTGAGTTTCCGATGCAGCGCATCACCGTCAACCTCGCGCCTGCCGACTTACCCAAAGAAGGCGGGCGTTTCGATCTGGCAATCGCGTTAGGCATTCTGGCTGCATCCGGCCAGATTCCCGGCGCTCATCTGCATCATTACGAATGTGTCGGCGAGTTGTCGCTGGGCGGCGAACTGCGTGCCATCAACGGCGTGTTACCGATTGCGATACAAGCCCGGAATAATCACCGAAAACTGATACTGCCCAAGGAAAATACCGCCGAAGCGGCATTGGTCAAGGATATTGAAATCATCCCTGCCCTGCATCTGCTCGACGTTTGTGCCCACCTGACCGGGCAGCATTTGATTCAGATCGAGTTCCAGCAGGAAGAGCCGCCCATTCCGGTAACCGATGTCGATTTTGCCGATGTTCACGGCCAATATCACGTCAAACGCGCCTTCGAGATTGCCGCTACCGGTGCCCATAACCTGATTATGTTGGGCCCGCCCGGCACCGGAAAATCGATGATTGCCTCGCGCTTGCCGACTATTTTGCCGCAACTGACCGAGCAACAGGCGCAGGAAACCGCCGCGATAGCCTCAATCAGCGATCACGGACTGGATGTCGCCAACTGGCTCAAGCCGCCGTATAGAGCTCCGCACCATACCGCTTCGGCGGCGGCCTTGGTCGGCGGCGGGAGCAATCCCAAGCCCGGCGAAATATCGCTGGCGCATAACGGAACTTTATTTTTGGACGAACTGCCGGAATTCGACCGTAAGGTGTTGGAAGTATTGAGGGAGCCGTTGGAGACAGGACATATCACCATTTCCCGTGCCGCAAGGCAAGTCGATTTTCCGGCACGCTTTCAGCTGATCGCGGCAATGAACCCGTGTCCTTGCGGTTACCTAGGCGATACTTCGGGGCGTTGTCATTGCAGCTCCGAGCAAGTCATGCGCTATCGCGCCAGAGTGTCCGGCCCGTTGCTGGATCGTATCGACATGCACCTGGAAGTGCCCAGAATCTCGCATGAAGTGTTGCGTAAAGGCTCGCCGGATGGCGAAGAAAGCAGCGAGCAAATCAGGGCGCGCGTGGTTGCGGCGCGCAATCTTGCCATGGCGCGTAGCGGCAAAGCCAACTCGGCGTTGTCAGCCAAGGAAGTTAAACAGCTGTGCGTATTGTCCGAACAAAGTCATCAGATTTTAGAGCAGGCCATGGACAAATTCGGCCTGTCGCATCGGGCTTATCACCGGATTTTGAAACTGGCGCGCACCATTGCCGATCTTGCCCAGTCGGAAAATATAGAAACCGCGCATTTAAGCGAGGCGATCAGTTATCGCAAGCTGGATCGTAAAGTTTAAGGCGCTTTGCTGTGTAGAATGTATATATTACGCGGGTTCCCAATCTCCAGATTGGGAACCCAGAATGCGAAGCTCCAGCTTCGCGAGACAGGAAGCTAGAGCTTCCAAAACCGAATCCCCAAGCTGGAGCTTGGGAACTAGCTGAAGCATTAAATGTCCAAACTAAACCCCCAACAACAAGCCGCTGTTAAAGCGATTGATCATCCCTTACTGGTGCTGGCCGGAGCGGGTAGCGGCAAGACCCGGGTAATTACCGAAAAAATCGCTTACCTGGTCAAGCAAGGTCTGCCTGCACGGCATATCGCGGCGGTAACTTTCACCAACAAAGCCGCGCGGGAAATGAAAAACCGGGTGTCCAAACTGCTGGATAACAATCAACAACGCGGCCTGCGGGTATCCACCTTCCATTCCCTGGGATTGGACATATTGCGGGCGGAATCGAAAACGCTGGGCTATAAATCAGGCCTGACCCTGTTTGACGAACAAGACAAGCATACGCTGCTGCGCAACTTGATCAGCCACGGCGCTAAGGATTGCGACATCGATAACATTGACAGCTATGCCCGGCAAATCGGCCAATGGAAAAACGCCTTTGTCACCCCGGAACAATCTATAACCCTGGCGGCTGCCACCGAATACCCGGCGGCCAATCTGTACATCGACTACACCCGCAGCTTAAAAGCCTACAATGCGGTCGATTTCGACGACCTGATTCTGTTGCCGGTGCTGCTGTTTCAACAACACCCGGCCATTCTGGAAAAGTGGCAAAACAAGATCCGCTATCTGCTGGTCGATGAATACCAGGACACCAATATCACCCAATACCAGCTGGTGCGCCTGATTGCCGGTAACCTGGGCCGGTTTACCGTGGTCGGCGACGACGACCAGTCCATTTATGCCTGGCGCGGCGCGCAGCCGGAGAATCTGGCGCAACTGCAAAAAGACTACGCCCGCCTGCAAGTCATCAAGCTGGAGCAGAATTACCGCTCCACCGGACGCATCCTAAAAGTCGCCAACCAGCTGATCGCCAACAACCCCCATGCCTTTGAAAAGCGGCTGTGGAGCGAACTGGGTTATGGCGATGCGCTGCGGGTTTTAAGCCATAAAGACGAGCTGACTGAAGCCCAACAGATCGTTTCCGAGATCATCCATCATAAATTCAAGACCGGCGGCAATTATCAGGACTATGCGATTTTATATCGCGGCAATCATCAGTCCCGATTGTTCGAAAAAGGTTTAAGGGAAAACAACATCCCCTATTTCATCAGCGGCAGCACCTCGTTTTTCGCCTACTCGGAAATCAAGGACATCCTCGGCTACCTGCGCCTGTTTGTTAATCAGGACGACGATGCGGCGTTTTTGCGCGTAATCAACACCCCCAAACGGGAAATCGGCCCGACCACGCTGGAAAAACTCGGCTCCTATGCCAACGAGCGGCATATCAGCCTGTTTGCCGCCTGCACCGAGTTCGGCTTGAGCCAAAAGCTGTCTGAAAAAGCCATGCAGCGGCTGGCAAAATTCCGCGACTGGACGCTCGATACCGCAGACCGTATTGATCGTGGCGATACCTTTGCCGTGATCGAGCAATTCATCGATCAGATCGGTTATTCGCAATATTTGCAGGAAGAAAGCAAAACCAAGGAAGCCGCAGACCGCAAGCTAAAAAATGTCTACGAACTGGTTGAATGGCTAAAGCGCATAGCCGATAAGGAAACCGACGGTCAAAAACCGCTGGCGGAAATCGTCGCCAAAATCATGCTGATGGACATCATGGAGCGCAATCAGGAAGACGAGGCCAGCGACCAGGTCAGCCTGATGACGCTGCATGCCGCCAAGGGCCTGGAGTTTCCGCATGTATTTTTGATCGGCATCGAAGAAAACATCCTGCCTCACCAAAACAGCATCGAAACCGACAACATAGAAGAAGAGCGCCGACTGGCCTACGTCGGCATCACCCGCGCCCAGCGCACCTGCACGTTCAGCTACTGCACGCATCGCAAACGTTACGGCGAAATCGCCGAATGCGAGCCCAGCCGCTTTTTAAGCGAATTGCCCGAAGACGATCTGGAATGGGTCAACAAAAAACAGCTGGCCCCGGAAGTCATCAAGGAACGCGGCAAAGCCAGTCTGGCGCACTTGAAAACAATGTTGTCGTAATTGCCGCGATGATCGGTTAGAATACGCCTCATGCGCCCGTAGCTCAGCTGGATAGAGTACAGCCCTCCGAAGGCTGTGGTCAGAGGTTCGAATCCCCTCGGGCGCACCACTCCACTTCACCTCCCAATCTGTGCCACACACTTAAAATCACTTAACGTCCAATTAAAGATTGTGACCTTAGCCCTCATCTGGCTTTTTACACTCTCTTAGCCACCGGTAACGTTAAACATTTTGATCGTGTTATGGGTTTGGAATTAGTGGTAGATGACTTATCCTAAACAAAAACGACGAAGCTCAAGAATATTAGATGAGTGACCGTTTTCTTGGCACCTGCCGTCCAGTCTCTGTGATCACTAAATCAATGTATTCGCCTTTCTGTTCAGGTCCGTAACTGACGTGAATCGGCCGATTTTCGTCATAAAAATACAGCAGGTCAAACGGGGTGTTTTCTGCAAGCCAGTCGGCGACTTCGCGCATGTTTTCATCGTCGACGATGAAAATGCACAAAAAAAGCTGGATGCTGATTTACATCATTCGCTCGTTCCCAAACTCCAGCGTGAACCAGCACAATACGGGGTGACCGAAGCTACGAAGTTGCCAGACCTGCCTCCCGTCTGTTGCCTTAGACATACAGATCCCATGCTTTCTACGCACAGGTTTTAATTTGTTTCCATATCAGCAGGTTTTAAATTAACCACACGCCCTTTGTCATCTAATTCAGCAACCATTTTCGAATCGCGTTGTTTTAAATAGCCCTCAATTAAAGATTTGACCCGGCTTTGATCTTTATAACCCCATAAGTTATTAACCAGCCCTTCCATAATCATTGCATAAACACAGGCTTCTATACTTTCCATTACTGCCATTTGCGGCGGCTCATTGCTGGTAATACTCGCCTCAGCTTCTAACAAGCGCATAAAAGAAACGAAACGATACAACCCTGAATCCAGTGATATGGAAAAAATGGTTTTTCTGGCATCGACCTGGTTGAGAACTGAGCCATTTTTTACTGAAACTGCCCGCAGCATACTGGTTACCGTATCTCGCCTAAACTCTGTTGATCCTCCCAAGCCGAAATATTTTGCACCCACGCCGCCGGTTAACAAATTAGTCTCGTAGGCAATAACCCCCCTCCAACACGATAGGGGCATACAAAAAAGGCGGTAAATTTGGGCCGTGCGGTTCGGCCTTATTAGCATACATTCCTCAAGTTTGAGCGATGATTTTGCGCTCATTCATCAAATCGGTCAGTCCTTCCCGATCCAGTACGGTAAACCATTTGCCATTACCAGCTTCCATTAATGCCCGAATCAGCATAGAAGTGGCGCCTTGAGTGACAGCTGTGGAATACTGCACCAGGTTTTCGCTGCCTTTGTATTGGCCGGTCTGATCGCGAAATTTATAGACCGCAACCACAATCGGTTCCGACGGCGGCGGTAATGAACGCAACATATGAGAATTTTGGGCTTGTTGACGATCACGCCCAGCGCCACCGACTGGTTAAGCTGATCGCGGATAAAGTGGTTAAAACTGCCCAAATAATCGGCAGGCTTTTCGTTGACACGGTAGAGCTTATATTGATTCAAGCGGCTTAATTGCAACGATCGCTAGCCAGGGTTGCTCATGGTTGGGTTTGCCTATAGGTCGGTAATAATAATCGATCACTTTAAATCCTGCCTCCTCCATAAACATCTTGCTGGAATCAAATTGCATATAATGACCATATCTTTGTCCTGACCAGCCCTCATCATTTCCGCGAGGAT
Source organism: Methylobacter svalbardensis (assembly GCF_037671525.1). NCBI lineage: Bacteria > Pseudomonadati > Pseudomonadota > Gammaproteobacteria > Methylococcales > Methylococcaceae > Methylobacter > Methylobacter svalbardensis. Next base: position 59,448 of record NZ_JAWPOH010000018.1, on the reverse strand, counting down.
TAGACAAAAATAAAATACCGCCTGGCCTTAATGCTGCGTGCAAGTCATCAAGGACTCGTGGCAGTTCCCGGCTGGGAACATGAAACAGGGAGGCATTGGCAAAGATGCCGTCGAAGGCGTGCTTGGACAATTCCAGGCTAAGAAACTTTTGATGAAGAATCTCACAACCCGTATACCTGCGGGCCATATTGCAAAAGACCTCACTGCCATCCAGGCCCACCGGTCTGTGACCCAATGATTGAAAATATTTAACATCTCTTCCCGGTCCGCATCCCAGGTCTAAAATATCCAGCTTTTTGTCTTTTGGAAATGGCGCTAAAAATGCCTCATAGTTCTGAACCACATCGTGGTCTTTTGTTCCATTCCAAAACGTTTCAGCATTCTGATTATAATGACTCAGAGTAACCGTTTCGATTTCATCCAATTCTTCAGTTCTTTGTCCCATAGCCACCTACTTTATCTCTACCGGTCAATTATGACGCTGTTATCTGAATATTTTTCAACGCAGGTTGTGATTTGCATTGATAGATTCTCCCCAATTTATGATTTCTTATCCAGTCGGCTTTGCAGATCGTCGGTGTAATGACGCGACGCCTTGCGGATGAACCGTGTCTGTTTTTGAAAGTTGCGACAGCTGCGCTAAGGTTATTAAGCCTCAAAAAACCGTAAACGACCGAAGGAATGCCTGCCAGTAATTCGATCAGTCGATCGATAACAACCGGCAATGATTCCAGTATCCGGCTTATAGCTTTTTCTATCGAATAGCCGGCACCAACAATACCGGTACCGGCGCTTTCCTAACGATGTTGTGGCTGACGCTGCCGAGAAACACTTTAGAAAACATTGCAATCACCTTATTAGAATTTGTTAGTCTGAAGGCCAGAAATAAAGCCGACTTATCCCGGGAATTTATTCGCACAATGATTGCCGAAGGCAATCATTGTGCGTTTCTTCCCTCCATGGAGATATGCTTTTATTTATCGGGAACGTCAGCGGGCAGACCTTCGTCTGTCGAAATCGCTACAGTGGGAAACCAATGTTTTGTCCGCTTGCAAAAACCCACCAAAGCCAGCATTAGCGGCACTTCGATCAGTACGCCGACGACGGTTGCCAGCGCTGCACCCGACGACAAGCCGAACAGCATCACCGCCGTCGCAATCGCGACTTCAAAATGATTGGAAGCGCCGATCAATGCCGACGGGGCGGCGTTTTCATAGGAGAATCCCCAAAGCTTTGCGGCCACATAGGTGATCGCAAAAATCAATAGGGTCTGTATCGCCAGCGGAATAGCAATCCAAAGAATAGTGAGAGGATTCGCGGTGATCACGTCACCCTTAAAGGAAAACAACAGCACCAAGGTCAGCAGCAACGCGATAATCGTAAGCGGGGTCAGTAGATGCAAAAATTTCTGTTCGAACCAAAGCAGACCTTTATGGGCGACGATCCATTTCCGCGAATAGAAACCGGCTAATAACGGCAACGCGACATAGACGCTAATGGACAACAACAAGGCTTCCCAGGGCACCGGCAACTGCCCGACGCCGAGCAAAAAGCCGCCGATCAAGCCGTACAAGAACAGCATCGCCAGCGAATTGATCGCGACCATGACCAGCGTATGGCCGGCATTGCCTCCGGCCAGATAGCCCCAGACCAGCACCATCGCGGTGCAGGGTGCCACGCCCAATAAAATACAGCCGGCCAGATAGCTGCGCCATAACGGCACCTCCAGCATTTTGACGCCTTCGTGCATGACTACCGTGCCGGAGCCATAACTGCCGCCGATCGGCAAATTCAGTCCGAACGGCATTTTGACCAGATCGACCGCATCGATGCCGATCAATTGCTGCAACAGCACGCCTAAAAAAAGATAAGCGATGCCATACATCGTAAAGGGCTTGATCGCCCAGTTGACGGCCAGCGTCAGCGTCACCGGCTTGATGCTTTTACCGGCCTTGACGACCTCGGCGAAATCAATCTTCACCATGATCGGGTACATCATGAAGAACAGGCAGACGGCAATCGGGATCGATACCACCGGAGCGCCATTGACATCGATACTCATGCCGTCAAGCGTCTTGGCAAATTGCGGCGCATAAGCCCCGAGCAGAATGCCAATGACGATACACAAGCCCACCCATAGCGTCAGATAACGCTCAAAGTAGCCCATATCACGTTTTGTTTCAGTCATGCTGTCCCTCGTTGGCTTAAGCCGTCAATTGGCCAATGGCGTTGAGTTCGGCGGTCAATTCTTCAGGCGGCATCGTTTCCAATGGCAGGGCCAGCATTGCGTTAATGCGTAGTTCCAATGTCCGGTAGGTCTGTTCAAACTCGGCAATTTTTTCTTCCTCGCTGCCTTCCACATGCCCCGGATCCGATACGCCCCAATGCGCCCGAACCGCCTTGGTCAAATAAACCGGGCAGGTTTCACCGGCGGCGTTGTCGCAGACGGTAATGACAATATCCATCGGCTGATGTTCAAATTCCTCCCAGGACTGGCTTTGATAACCTTCCGTCGGCAAACCATGACGCTTCAAGGTAGCCAATGCGCCTTGGTTGATTCTGCCGATCGGATGGCTGCCGGCCGAAAAGGCTTGGATACGGCCTTGGCCCAGATGGTTGAATAAGGCCTCTCCCATCACACTACGGCAGGAGTTGCCGGTACAAATCACAAACACATTTAACATCATGGATTCCTTGGTCATTGAAGGTTTTTTAGGATCGTCTTGATTTCCTCGGGCGACGAGGTTTTGCCGGACAGCACCACGGTATCGTTAATGGCAAGCGCCGGCGTCATCATCACGCCCATGTCGGTTATTTTGCCGATATCGGTAATTTTCTCGATCTCGTAGTCTATGCCCAGTTCTTTGGCAGCGGCTTCGGCATTTGCCGCCAGCAACCTACATTTTTTTACACGTCGCCGCAGCACGATGAAGTTGTCTTCTCGGCTGTAGGACAGCAGGCCGTTGTTGTCTCCTCGGCAGGACAGCAGGCAAACGGATTTTCGCCGTCCGATTGGGCGTTTTGATCGTTAAACGTTGGAACCTCGGACAGCGAATGGAATGACTCCCAGGCAATGCCCTGCGGATCGGTAATCCAGTATTTATCGGAGCGCATATAGCAGCAAGCCGCCTGCTCCTGAGTTTCGATAGGCTGTTGCGTGGCGTCCAGGCGCAGTTTGATGCCCTGCAGTTCCTGCTCGTCTTCGGCCTGGATGCCGAGGTGGTCGAGCCCCAATTTACTGCTGCGGTTGGAAATCGCGAAATTGATGCGCGGATTATCGAGCATCCATTTCGCATAATCTTCATGCCGCACCGTAGGCTCTGTACCGAACAAGGTGCTGTAAAACTGAATGTTTTGCTCGAGGTTCTCTACCGCCAGGTGGATGTGGAATCTTTTCATCTTTAATACCTTTAAATTGATATACGGATAAGCGTATGTTATAAATAAATAAAAATCAGCAATAAATTGCCGCTTCAGGTCTGCATGCCATGTGATGCAAGCGCTCCAGGTCCTTAGTAAACTGGCCGCTGTTATCGACGGCCATTAACGCATTTGCCAGAATCGGAAACGCCCAGTCAGGCAGTTTCGGGCTAATCTGGTAATAAACCCATTGTCCCTCACGACTGTCCTGCAATAAACCGTATTGACGCAATTGCGCCAGATGTCGCGAGATTTTAGGCTGAGACAGATCCAGCGCCGCCGTTAATTCGCAGACGCAGAGCTTGCCTTCTTTTTGTAGCAACGTGACACAGCGCAGACGCGTATCGTCGGACAAACATTTAAAAAATTGAGCCGGTGTAATCATAGGTGTTTTAGTTGTGGATATGTGAATAACCATATATAACTTTAATCAGCCGGTCAAGTTTTATTTTTTGCCTGGCATAAGAAAACACCAAAATAAGCATCATCAAAAACATAGTTGACGATTGAAAAAACGATGGGCTGTGAGTTGATATCAGTGGGAGCGACGCCCTCGTCGCGATTAAAGGGTGGCTCTTGCTCCAGTCGCGACGAGGGCGTCGCTCCACACCTGCTCCTTCAGTGGCTCAATTGATGGGTGGTAACTTCCCGCAATTTCGCACCAGGCCGGTCCAGCCGGTCTGGTGCGAAGCGCCGATGCCGTTGCTTATCAGCCATTCGTATTCAACAGATTCCGCAATCGCTACGTCTCAATTTAAGTCGTGTCATATGTCCCCAACCAACGCTGAATTGACGGCTGTGTTCGCTAACGGAATTCGTAAGTCGTGGTAGCAGGGCGAAACCGCGACAACCTGTGCCGCAAAAATCAATAACCGCGTAACATCAGTAAATTAACAGGCAATCTTTGATGATCATTACCCGGAACTGTCATCAAAGACAATCTCAACCAAAGGCAGTTCCCATTGCTCTACTTTACACCGCGACTGATACGCTGCTTCATTGTCATCCCGATAACGCCTGATCATGGCTAATACCGTAACCGACTCAATCGCGTTGATCTTTGTCGACCAATACTGAGCGCCTTGTTTCGATAATACCGCGACAATCATGTCTTGATTTTTTAACACGACCCTGCCGTTATTATTTTCCATGCTAAGCCGGGAACCGGTGTTCAGCCGGGCAAGATGCTGATGTATGGGATGCGCGGCTTCAAAACTTCCGGCATAACTCAAAGCGACATCCTTCATGCCGACTATCGCGTATTGTTTGGTAGTCGCGCCACTTTGCGTCGGCGGATTAACGGTTCTTGTTAATAGATGGTCGCCGGTAATTTCAGCCAAAAACGGGTTACGCTGGTCTGATCGCTGCATCAAACACAAGGTTTCCTTGGCGCGGGTCATCGCGACATAAAACAAGCGCCGCTGCTCTTCGGTGGCGGGTGTGGTCCAGCCGCCGTCAATGATCGCTAAATGCGAAAACTCCAGGCCTTTTACCGAGTGCACGGTGCTGAGAAAAACGCCCTGCCCCAGACAGCGTTCGCGGCGTTGTTCGGTCAGTATTTCATAAAGGAATTCCAGTGTTTGATGCTTCGGCACCTCGCCGTCATCGGTTTCGTCCTGCCAGACCTGCAACACGCTTTTGAGCTGGTTTAGCCAGATATTGGCCGAGGCACTGCCATAGGTGTGGTCCAGGTAGCGCAGCCAGTCGCCGGCCTTGCTTAACATTTCGGGCGACTGCTTGATAGCCGTCAGTAAATCGGCATTTTCCCTAATGCGAAACACGGGCGGTTGCCGATCGGAAGGCAGCATGATGCTGATCGGAATGTCGTGCAGCTCCAGCAAGGTTCTTACCGGAGCCAGCAAGCGCCATGCGGTTGCCAGCACCGCGCATTGCGACCAGTCCAGCCGACTGTCGAGTTGCCGCAAGCGCAGCAATTCGTCAACCACGGCAACCGCCTGACTGTGCTCATCGGCGGTAATGATGTGCTGTACCCGGCCTTTGCCGACGGGATCGAGTTTTTGCCAGCGCCCTCCGGCATCCAGGATTTTTCTGCCCCGATTGATGCGGATCGGCTGCTGCTGTTTCATCCGATCCTGGTTGTGCCGGATCAACTGATTGGAAGCGGCGATGATGTGCGCGCTGGAACGGTAATTTTCCACCAGGTAATGCACCTTGGCCTGGTAATCGTCTTTAAACTGGCGAATAAAACCGACATTGGCGCCGCGAAACTGGTAAATATTCTGGTCGTCATCGCCTACCGCCAGGATGCCAAGCTTGCGGTCATCGTCCAACGTGCGCCCGGCGATGGCGGAAATTAACTGGTACTGTTCCGCGTCAATATCCTGGTATTCATCGACCAGAATAAACCGATAGCCCGCCAATAACCGATCCCGCGTTTCGTCCGCATCAATGCCCAGCAGTTGTGTGTCGCCGCGCAATAACCCGGTCGCTTCGTTGATAATATCGGCAAAATGCTGGTTCTGGTTGTCGGCGGCAAGGTTTTGGGTTGTTATCGCGTGACCGGTCAGACGCAGACTTAAGCCGTGATAAGTCTGGATCGTCACGCCCTTCGCATCGTCGCCGACCAGGTCAATCAAACGCCGCCGCAATTGGGTAACGGCATTGCGATTAAAACAAAGCACTAAAATGCCTCGGGCAGGGATGCGTTTGACCCTTAGCAAATAAGCGCAGCGATGCACAACCACGCGGGTTTTACCGGAACCCGGCCCTGCCAGGATCAACAAGTTGTCGTCTTCGCCGCTGGCGACCAACGCCATTTGCTCGGCGTTTTGCAAGTCGCTAACGATGCGCTGGAACGATTGCTGGCTGGTGGCGCGTTCGAGTATGTCTTTGCGGTCGGAAAAATAGCGTTTCACAAACTTAGGTTTATCCTGGGAGAAGTACGCGACCACAAACGCCAAGGCATGGCTGATCTTGTCCAACCCGTATTTGGCGTATTCGTTGATCACATGCACCTGAAAAATGCGTTCGCCGTAATGCTGGGATAAGGGCTCGAAATCGCCTTTGTTATATTGACGGCCTTTGGCTTCCGGCAACACCTGAATGGTCATCGCCTGCCGGAATACCGCCAAGCCTTTTTGCAGGGTGATGATTTTTTGTTCATGCAGAAAATTCAACGCGCGCTCGACGGCGGCCAACGGGTCTTTGACTTCTGCCGATGTCACCAAATCCCGGTTTAATACGGCCAATAAATCTTCGGCGGAAAATTCAACCAGCAAATCGGCGGACGGTTTGGTGTTTTCAGGGATGCGCTGCATGATGCCGTCCAAAACCACTTTGGCTACCGCCTGGCGCTTCTCTGCCGTTTCATTCAGCGCTTTCCAGCCACGGTTAAGCTTGACCGCATACTGATCCAGCCCTTTATGCCGGAGCGTCAGACTGCCTTTTTGTCCGGCCAAACCTTTGCCGTCTTTAGCCAGGCTGCCCAGCAACAAACGCAAAATCTCGGGATTGCTGTTTTCGTGGCCGTCGTTAAGCAGGCTTTGATTCACATGGCGCAATGATAAAGTTTGCCAAGGCTCGCTGTCGGCATCGGGCGCCTGCTCTTGCAGCGCCTTGAGCATGACCCGTTCCAACGCGCAGACTTTTTCCAGCATCAGGGCGGAAGAGTTGCTGACCTTGTAGCGAACGAACGCCGTCAATAACAGGCTTTTTTGGATCAGCCCCGCGCCGGCCATATCGTATAAGGTTCGTATCACCCGTTGGCCGGCGGTTTCATTGATCTTTCCGTTTTTTTGATCGTCTTTATCCGTGGTAAAAGCGCCGAGCATAGCCAGCTCGTCCGCGCTAAAGCCTTCGTCGCTTTTCGCATTAAACAGTTCATCCAGAATCGCCAGCCAGCGCTGTTGCTGGCGTTTCGACAAACCCAGTTTTTCAATTTTGGTTTTGGCTTCATCCATGCTTTTAACCAGCGGACGGCCTTGAAATACCTGGGTAAGGTTTTCATCCCGTTTGATGAATCCGGCGCGTTCCAGCCACGACACCGCCATTTTCACCTTGGTATCGGCGTTATGATCTTCATTATCGAAAGACGTGTGCACGTCGTCGTCCATCAGCAATTCGCCGGTCGTCAATACCACATTGCCGGATTTATCTTTTCTGGTTTTGCGTAACCCTCTTAAAATCTGCGCAATATCGCGCTGGTTGATTTGCGAGGAAGCCGATAATTTGAACTGGGTCTCGATGTCGTTTTCATCGAATAACAATACGCATTCCGCATCTTTTTGATCCCGCCCTGCGCGTCCCGCCTCCTGTAGATAATTTTCGATCGAGCCGGGGATGTCCGCATGAATGACCAAGCGCACGTCTTCTTTATCGATGCCCATGCCGAAGGCATTGGTCGCCGTGATGATCCGGGTGGTGCTGTTGATGAAATTTTCCTGAATATGCTTTTTCTCGGCGGAATCCTTGCCGGCATGGAAGGCTTCAACCTGCCAGCCTTGTTGCTGTAAATACTCGGCGATTTCTTCGGTGTTTTTGCGCGTTGAACAATAAATAATCGCGCTGCCGCCGTCGGCCTGTTTGGATAAGCGCTCGATTAACAGGCTGTTGATGCGCGGATATTTGTCCGCGCCATTGACGGTCTGCACTTCAAAGCGCAAATTGTCCCGTTTTACGCCGCCTTCAAATACGACCAAGTCCTGCGCCAATTCGGCCTTAAAATAATCGATGATTTCATCTTTCACATCCTGCTTCGCGGTGGCGGTAAAGCATTGCACCGGCGGCAATACGGCTTTCTGCCGTAACGCAAACTCCTTAATAAAGCGCGCGGCATACAAATAATCCGGCCTGAAATCATGGCCCCATTTGGACAAACAATGCGCCTCGTCAAACACCCAGCAACCGATCTCCCGGTATTCGACGGCTTTTTGAAAGCTCCGATTGCGCAACTGCTCCGGCGACACATACAACAGCGCAATATCGCCGTATTGTATGCCCTGCAATACCTCGCCGCGCTCCGGTGCGGTCAGCATGCCGGATAAAGCGGCGGCGTTGGGCGCGCCGGTTTTATTGCGCAAGTTATCCACCTGATCCTTCATCAACGCCTGTAACGGCGACACCACGATGGTTAAAACGCCGCGCCGTTGATAACGCACTAAAGCCGGTAGTTGGAAACACAACGACTTGCCGCCGCCGGTCGGTAATATCGCAAACAACGGCTTACCGCACATCGCGGCCTTGACGATATTTTCCTGCAAGCTGCTGCCATCAGCGGCAGGCGGCTCCTGCCTGAACTGGGTAAAGCCGAAATAACGTTCCAGCCAGATGACCGGATCATGCATGTGTGTGCAATATGCGCAAGCCGGATTAGTGCAGGGAATATCTCTTAACCGGGTCAGTGTCGGCGCGACATCCTCAAAACGCAAGCGCACCCACGGCGGCAACACCGAATTGCCGCCCGCCACCCGTAACCATGCGAGACAATAGGCTAAAGCGGCTGTTGGGGCAAAATCATCCGCCATTGAGCGGATAGCCTCTATACAAATCGTAGGATGTGCTGACGAAGGAAGCGCATCGTTCGCGATATATTGATGCGCCCTTTCGACAGGCTCAGGACAGGCTTCACTGCGCTCAGCACATCCTACAACCTTACCTAGCGTTAAGCGCTCGAATAAATCCAATGCCCCGGCCGCATCGACAGCTTTTGCCCCCATTGCCGACAAGGCTTGCTGCACCCCGGAAAATTGCGGACTGCCGGAAAAAGCATACTGATAAAAATCCAGCAAGCCGCCCTCGGCCTGTTGCTGTTGTAACGCGTCCCATTGATCCTTAAACAGTGCTAAGGCCAGACGCGCATCGGCCAAAGGATCGTTTAAGCTGTAGTGTACCAACTTGTAGTCTTTAACCAGCCGGTGATAGGGATTTTCGGGAAACGCGAGCGGCGACAGCAATAAGGTATCAACCACCGGCTTGTTTAGAAAGTTAAGCTGTGGGGAGATAGCCCGGCAAACCGGAAGATCATGCTCAAGGATGTTATGCCCTAACAGATAGCTTGCATCGCGAGCAAAATCGTCAAACTCAGCCAGTATTTTTTGAATATTGAAAGGCGCTTTGCGTTGAAAGGTTTTATCGTTAAGGACCGCGCCTATCGCAAAGATCTCGCCGTTTTCATTGGTTTCTAAATCCAGGCTGCAGCAGCTGTTTTGAAATGTTTGCCAGTCCATTGCGTGACTATTTTTCCTATGGTTGTTTAGCGCTGCTCTCATCGTATCAGTCTTGGCGTGATTGCACCAATGTTGCCCCCTGTACAAACTTTATTATGCCGACACCTCAACAGTATTGCCCGGCGCACCAGGCTGATGACCATGCCCATTGAAAATTATAGCCGCCCAGCCAGCCGGTCACATCCAGCACATTCAACTCGGTGATGGAGTTTCAATCCACGCGCTCACGCGGGGCGCGACGTTTATCCGGCCTATCGATTACCGTTGCTGATGGTTTCAATCCACGCGCCCACGCGGGGCGCGACCGGTTGCTCTCAAGCGACCGTTAGCGACTGGGTGTTTCAATCCACGCGCCCACGCGGGGCGCGACCGTACCCGCCGTTATCGTTTGACTGCCGAATGTGTTTCAATCCACGCGCCCACGCGGGGCGCGACTTAAAAAATCTAATTAAAACAACAGGCAAAATGTTTCAATCCACGCGCCCACGCGGGGCGCGACGTGGTGAACTTAACCAACAACACGCTCACCATGTTTCAATCCACGCGCCCACGCGGGGCGCGACTGATCCGTTCTCGTCACTGGATTCAGTCACGGAGTTTCAATCCACGCGCCCACGCGGGGCGCGACTGATGAGTTACGTAAAAAGTCGCAGGAGTTCGAGTTTCAATCCACGCGCCCACGCGGGGCGCGACGTAATATCAATGACAAAACAATCTATTGATGAGGTTTCAATCCACGCGCCCACGCGGGGCGCGACGGCTTGTTGCTGCACTAAAAATGCTATAGCACGTTTCAATCCACGCGCCCACGCGGGGCGCGACCCTTGTGTATCATCGCCGTTAATCCATGCGCTGTTTCAATCCACGCGCCCACGCGGGGCGCGACCGGCAATGAATCATCATGGAGCCATGCTCGATGTTTCAATCCACGCGCCCACGCGGGGCGCGACAGTAAATGCGGGCTTCTATATCGCCCCTGCATGTTTCAATCCACGCGCCCACGCGGGGCGCGACTTACCTTTTACCCATTGCTGCACGGCTTGCGGAGTTTCAATCCACGCGCCCACGCGGGGCGCGACCAATAATTTCTATGCGCCAGTTGTCACAGCAGGTTTCAATCCACGCGCCCACGCGGGGCGCGACCATCGCATCCTGGAAATGCACAACACCGTGCTGTTTCAATCCACGCGCCCACGCGGGGCGCGACGTGCGAGTCGTGCTGTGCATCCGTTGTTAGCCGTTTCAATCCACGCGCCCACGCGGGGCGCGACGCCAAACAAGAGATACTGTCGCCGCCAGTCAACGTTTCAATCCACGCGCCCACGCGGGGCGCGACCTGCGAACTTGGAGCCTACCTCATCCAGATAGGCGTTTCAATCCACGCGCCCACGCGGGGCGCGACACGCCGCTTGGACGGGGCGCTTTATACCAACAGTTTCAATCCACGCGCCCACGCGGGGCGCGACTCAATGAATGCCTCGAAGAGCACGGCTTTAGTGTTTCAATCCACGCGCCCACGCGGGGCGCGACCTTGGCAGGATATGGATAGCATACCTACTGATGGTTTCAATCCACGCGCCCACGCGGGGCGCGACCCTACGTCGGGCATTATCGACTACAGCCGAAAAGTTTCAATCCACGCGCCCACGCGGGGCGCGACGTGATGTTAACGATTTTGACTGTAATAGCGTTGTTTCAATCCACGCGCCCACGCGGGGCGCGACCGGTCAGGCTGGCACTGTCCGACCAGCTCAAGGTTTCAATCCACGCGCCCACGCGGGGCGCGACCAATCTTGGGCGCGGGTGTAAGGGTAAATATTGGTTTCAATCCACGCGCCCACGCGGGGCGCGACAAGTTTGCAACGGATATTCGTCAGCAAAAACAGTTTCAATCCACGCGCCCACGCGGGGCGCGACATGCATTAACCTGTCGCCCGTTTCCCAGTGTTGGTTTCAATCCACGCGCCCACGCGGGGCGCGACAAATCACACAACGGATTGAAACTCATAGACTGAGTTTCAATCCACGCGCCCACGCGGGGCGCGACCAAAAAAGGGTACGCGATCCTGAATCAACGAGGTTTCAATCCACGCGCCCACGCGGGGCGCGACGGATCACAAGAAATTGTCGGAGCCGGTAACGCAGTTTCAATCCACGCGCCCACGCGGGGCGCGACCCGATACGGTTGCGCCTGCGCCCGATGTATCAGTTTCAATCCACGCGCCCACGCGGGGCGCGACTAAACTTCAGGATAATCGCAGACTGGCGGAGTGTTTCAATCCACGCGCCCACGCGGGGCGCGACCACGATAACGTCGAATCAATGTAACATAAGAACCGTTTCAATCCACGCGCCCACGCGGGGCGCGACATGGTAAATGAGTAATAAATTTGTAATTGGTGTTTCAATCCACGCGCCCACGCGGGGCGCGACTCGTATCAGTAACAGCAAGCGATGACAGTAACGTTTCAATCCACGCGCCCACGCGGGGCGCGACCGCTTATGCCGAAAGCGAGTTAAACAATGAGTGTTTCAATCCACGCGCCCACGCGGGGCGCGACCTGCTGCAGAAAAAACAGTTTTTGATCGGGCTGTTTCAATCCACGCGCCCACGCGGGGCGCGACATCCGGAAGCATTCGCTAGGACGGGTGAGATTATGTTTCAATCCACGCGCCCACGCGGGGCGCGACAAGCGCTTGCCGTCCTTATAGCCTAGCTTGCCGTTTCAATCCACGCGCCCACGCGGGGCGCGACAAAGACAAGCCCTGTATCGACCTGGTTCCCCCGGTTTCAATCCACGCGCCCACGCGGGGCGCGACTCTTATCGGCATTAATTGCCAGGAACAATAAATGTTTCAATCCACGCGCCCACGCGGGGCGCGACCAGGGGGCATTGATAGCACTTGTACGCCAGTTTGTTTCAATCCACGCGCCCACGCGGGGCGCGACCTAACCTGATCTTTACGGCAACACGTTTGCTGGGTTTCAATCCACGCGCCCACGCGGGGCGCGACCTGTTTCCAGGTCGTTGGCGCTGAACGGTACAATGTTTCAATCCACGCGCCCACGCGGGGCGCGACAACTTGGAGCGCCTTCGTAGCGCATAGGGATAGTTTCAATCCACGCGCCCACGCGGGGCGCGACAGGCACGGTCTCAGCGACAGTCACATGGTATGGTTTCAATCCACGCGCCCACGCGGGGCGCGACCTGACCTGTTTACCAACGGCACCTATTTTAATGTTTCAATCCACGCGCCCACGCGGGGCGCGACCGAGTACACGCAATCAATTATAGCGGGTACCGGTTTCAATCCACGCGCCCACGCGGGGCGCGACTTTGAGCTTTATATATTAAGAGTAAAAAATTATGTTTCAATCCACGCGCCCACGCGGGGCGCGACGTAATCCGCTAGCCTCTGCTTCCGCTACCGCTGTTTCAATCCACGCGCCCACGCGGGGCGCGACCGACTCCGGCCGATTTGAGCGAGGCGTCTCTTGTTTCAATCCACGCGCCCACGCGGGGCGCGACCCGCTTCTGGTCAAAACAATCGCTCATCAAGGAGTTTCAATCCACGCGCCCACGCGGGGCGCGACGTTGGTTCCCTGTATTCTCTAGCTTAATTAGAGTTTCAATCCACGCGCCCACGCGGGGCGCGACGCCCAGCACGTAGCAGACCGGGCCGTTACGGAAGTTTCAATCCACGCGCCCACGCGGGGCGCGACAAGCTAAAGTCGACGAGCAAGCGCGAATTGACGTTTCAATCCACGCGCCCACGCGGGGCGCGACTATAAATAACCGTGTTGACCACGATAACTAAACGTTTCAATCCACGCGCCCACGCGGGGCGCGACGCCATTGAAACAACAGAGCCGACCGTGATACCGCGTTTCAATCCACGCGCCCACGCGGGGCGCGACTTCGACATGGATATTCATGAGTTGTTTGGGGTTGTTTCAATCCACGCGCCCACGCGGGGCGCGACGCGAGTAGAGTTATTTAAATGGCATTAATCACCGTTTCAATCCACGCGCCCACGCGGGGCGCGACAGCGGATGCTTAACTAATTGAATTTAATGGCCGAAAAACCAATAACTTGCGAATCAATCAAATCATCTGCAAAAAGCATTATAAATTATTTACCAATCAAATAAAAAATCAAAAAAATCAATCTATTAACGTAGATGCGGAATCTTGATATTTTTATGTTAGCTTGTGGTTCGCACTAGAGTAATAACAAGCCGTTTAAATCTAATACTGTTTTGGCTCCAATATGTTCAATACGACGCTCCCAATTATTACCCAAATAATAAAACCGTAAACTATCCAAAGATTCATCCATAACGGCTATTAAATCACTTTTTAATTTCGTCCATTGCGCCATATCAACTTCAATTTCAAATACCGAATACTGCACTCGCTGCCCATACACAAGGCATAATTTAGCCATTCTGCGCAGGCGTTTTGGCCCGGTATCATTTTTAAAACTAACATCGTAGGTCACTAAAATCATCATCTTAACTACTCATGGTTTATTTCCACAAAAACGGCACATAGCTATCACAATCGCCCCGTAAAAATCGCGCTAACACTTGTGCTTGCAACCACGGCAGTAAACCCACCGGCACTGTTTCTTCAAACCACGGGTGCATTAAGGTGTCCTGTTTACGATCTTGCCATGCTGCCAACAATGTTCTACGGGGTTCATCCTTCAACGTGACTGAGCCATTGGGCCACGTCTCAAAATCCTTAATGACCAGTTGCCGCTTGTTAATTAACGACAACACGAATCGGTCAACCATGGGCCTAAATTCTTCTGCCAAATCCAGTGCCAATGATGGCCTACCGCTACGTAATTGATGTAAAAAACCACTCGCCGGATCAAGCCCGGTGGTTTCCAACGCAGAACGGCAATCATGCGTCAGCAGGGTGTAGCAGAATGATAATAACGCGTTAACAGGATCAGTCGGCGGCCTACGTCTTCGGGTATCAAGCTCAAAATCAGTTTGTCGGATCAAATGCTTAAACACGCCAAAGTACACTTGCGCCGCTTCGCCTTCGCGCCCCATCAATGTATCTATGCCTTTGCAATCAGCTAGCTGAGCTAAACAGCGGGTCAGGCGTTTTTCAGCGGTTTGCAATTCTGCGCGTATACCATCATCGCTGATGTTATCACCATGATCACGTAAATATCGCCTGATCACATAGCGCTGGTTATACAGCTTTCCCGTCAACATGGTTTGAGCAATGGCAACGCTTTTTTCCACATTATGCCCCGTCAGATGCTGCGTTCTGCGTAACAACACATTGCCGCTCACCGGGCCTTCTATCCGCGCCAGATACTTACCAAACATGTTTAAAAAGGTAATGGTAATGCCATTTTCCGCACAGTGCGCCATCAGGTATGACGAAACTGTCACTTGCCCGAAGCATACCAAGCCTTGCAATTTGTGGATG
Source organism: Methylobacter svalbardensis (assembly GCF_037671525.1). Taxonomy (NCBI): domain Bacteria; kingdom Pseudomonadati; phylum Pseudomonadota; class Gammaproteobacteria; order Methylococcales; family Methylococcaceae; genus Methylobacter; species Methylobacter svalbardensis. The sequence continues at coordinate 44,387 of NZ_JAWPOH010000018.1, read as the reverse complement.
GGCACGCGGGCTTTGGTTTCGCTGTCGACTTTTAACACCAGGTTGTCATTGTCTTTATGCAGCCAGGAATTTTGCGTTTGAATATAAATGACGTTGCGTAATGGACGCATGTTTAATCCTCATTGAGCTGTTCAGCCAACCATGCGGCAGCCGATTTTTTAAAACCTTTGGGATGACATTGGTCGATCAACGAGCAAGCGTTGCATTTTTTCGACTTGTAGATGGCTTTGGGTGTGGTTTTGGTTTGCACAATCGTTCGGCAGGCTAGAATGGTTTGTGCGGTTAAGTCGCGTAATTCGGCATCAAAAATGACCGGATGCCGGCGGCGAACTTCGCCATAGAACAACGCGCCCTCAGGTACAGATACGCCGTGCATTTCTTCCAAACAGAGCGCCTGGGCGCAGAGTTGCACCTCATCGGCACGGTGCGTCTTGGGCTTGCCGCGTTTATATTCAATCGGATAGGGTATTTCTGTCCCATCCGCTTGTTTATGGTATTCAACCACGTCGGCAACGCCTTCAATGCCCAGTTCTACATTGGCTAAACGCAACGCCCACACGGTTCGAATTGAGCCGCGTTTTTGCTGATCGGCCTGATTCACCCGTTGATGCAACACCTGCCCTTCGGCGGTGAACTGGTTTTCTGTCCAGATGTCTTCCAGTTCAATCAAGGCAAATTGCCGTGGGCAAAAAAGATAATGTTGCAGGCGTGACAGGTAGATGGGTTCTGGTTCCATGTGCCTAATCAAACCAGGGATTAATTATCGGAATATCCAACAGATATTTCATATGAATGTTTTGGGTTTTTCGCGATTGGGTACTATTAATGGACTCATTGCTCAAAACCTAAAATGATTTTCATATACCGCTCAATCGTCGCCATTTCCCCTTCAGAAAGCGACGTCAACGGCTCTGAGGTGATGCGCTGATTATCTATCGCGCGGACTTGGTCAATCATGACATCGGATGATTTGTTTAGCGCCTCACGTGCGGCAAGGTTGAAGCGCAAGGGCTGAGCATTTGCATGAACCTGTGTAGTCAGCGGTAAAACAACAGTGCTGGGGTGGCCTACCTCGTTTAAATCATTGCATTGCAATATAAGCGCCGGGCGAATTTTTCCCGCTTCCGTGCCTTTTGAGGGATTGAAATTAACTAAATGCACATCACCCCGCTTAAAGCCCATCTGCATTACTCGCTGCTAAGGATTGATTGATTTCCAAGCTTTGGTTAGCCACTAAGCTAGACGCGTATTTGATTTGCTGGCGTAGCTTTTTTCTTTGTAGCATTTCTGCATAATAACGTAACGATTCAGCAATAATTTCACCGGTCGGTTTATTATTCTCTTTGGCAATGTCCTGTAATAACTGACTGACATTATCATCGGTTGTAAAGGTAATCGTTTGCATGTTACTCACCTTAATTATGTGATAGGCAATTGTTGGGTTACGCTATCGCTAACCCAACCTACGACTTTACACAATAAACCCAACTTTAAAATCCATCAATAATTTCAGGCTTCAAATTGCCAATTTCTAATTTTTTAGAGCTTTCAGAATCAGGCTTCAAATTATCTATTTGGTTTAATAAGTTTTTATCCTCGTTGTTATCTTCTTTCCAAGAGTCTATCAATTTCAATAATAAATCATGTACGTTAGCCGAAGAATATTGCCCTGCTTTTGAGTTGTGCTGCCACCAGATGACTTTTTTAACTGCCATTGAACCTGCGGGCCTCGCTGAAGATTCATCACCTTCAAACAGTTTGGGTAAAATGGCCTTGATGCTGTCGGCATCAGCATCACTAAAGCCGGTTTTATCGGCCAATTGCGGTGTCATAGCACCATAAGCCACGTAAATGGCGCTGTCCACGCGGTGTTTCATGCCCATGGTATCCGAACCTTTTTTAGTGCCATCGCCTTCGCCATTCACACTTTTAGTAATTTGGGTGCTGGTGATGCTGACAGGCTCTACACTAAAGGCGGATTGAATGGTCACCGGGCCTCTAATCGCAATGGAAACACCGGCGGCATCGGCTTCTTTGCCAAACGCGAAGACTTGACCAAAACTGCGTACATCCAGCCATTGCTCACATGCCCTTTTAGCAATTTTATCTTTAGTGTTTTCCGCGCTTGGCTTAAAGGCATTTTTGCCAAGACCAATAGGAGCTTCTGCCTCTGCTCTGTGTTTAAGGCTCGGCATACCATCGGTTTTTTTCTCGTCTGATTGCACAAAAATAGATGAACCTGCCGTTTGTAAACGGTCTCGTATTTTACGTTTTAAGCAAACATCGGTAACTTCACCAAAGCCGTCGTAGTCGGTACGGGGTCGATTGCCATTCAACGGATCGCCATTGGGGTTAGCATGTTTTACGCTGAAGATAATTGCAAAATCTATTTTGTGACTTAATGCACTCATTCTGAGTCTCCTTGTGATGGGGTTTCGTCGGTGGCTTCGGGATTTTCTTTTTTGGATTTTTCTGGTTTATTCCATAATGATTGGCGTTGGCAGTGAAACCCTAGCAGGAATTCACCAGAAAGTTTTTTGTCGTCGATAAATTCTTCTTCGTTAAATAAGCAATAGACTTCATCAAGTGTCTTTTCTAAGTACCCTAATAGTTTTAGGTTCTTTGACCGTAACCTAGTTTGATAAGGGTTTAGTGAGAGTTCAATACTTCTCCAAGTTGAATAGGGATGATCTGCGAAGCGCTGCATCAATTTTGCAGCGTTGGTGTCTCGGTTTTCATCAGCTAGATGCAGTGCTTGGTGTTCAAGATAATCGGCAATCGCCAAAAGGCGACCATACAAGTAATCTCGTGTGGTTCTGTTTTTTTCTAATGTCATCTGGTAAGTCCTTAGTTCTATTGGATGTCTTAGGTAATAGCCTTTGAAGAGCGCACAGGCAATGCCTAGCGTTTTTTCCCAATCGTCTTCAAACGACATTCCCTTATAATTTCTTTTTTTCATGCCTATTCTGTTACAGGCCCTGCGAAATGTTAACTCCACTAAATCGCGGGGAATCGGTAACGCATCAATAATGCAGGGAAGTAAGCGTTCTACTGTAGCTTTCTGCAATTTATCATCAATTTGCAGAGTGCCTTTATCATCGCGGTATCCATAGGCGACCTCACTTATATCTTTGGGTGATGGTGCTCCCTCGAATTCAATTTTTTTAACCGCTTTGCTGTTCCATCCATAGTTTTGTTGCCAAGCAAAATCTTCATGCCACTTTTTAATATGGTTAAGAAAATCATGACTAAACAGCTCGCGGTAGTAGATTATGCTCATGCGACCGGGGGTTGCAGAATCAATGCCCATAATGATAATTTGCTCAGTGGGGTTTAATTCGGCGAAATAACCGGACATGTATTTTTTAAGCTTCAAAGCAAATGACTGTCCTAAGTCAATACTGTGATCTAAAGGTGGATTCTGATCAGATTCTAAGTTTTGTTCTATTTCATCAAAATTAAACTCATCACTATCGAATAGTGACAAAGTATCTTGCCAAGGCTTCGGAATTGGCTTGCCTGACACTGCCCACGATATAAAAACTTGTTGATTTTTATCGCCATTTCTAAAACCTTGGCGTGAAATTAACCAACGTAAAGCATTGTGCGCTTTTTGTGAAACGTCAAAACCGATGCTGCAAGCTTCAGTGTTGTTAAAAAACTTACCGCGATAGGTATAACCACTGCTGTCGTTCGATGAAATTAACTTGGCACCATCGCCAGAGTTTCTAATAAATCTGGAGTGGTTTTCTATTAAACGAACTTTTTCACCCGTTATAAAACAAAGCCCTATTTCTGAATTTTTAAACTTATCAAACTCAATCCACTTATCAATTAAATCATTATCTTCCCAGGTGCCAGAACAAGGATTTCCGGCTTCTTCAACTTTCCATCGTACAAAAACCTTTTCAGCAGAAATTTTTGTTTTTAGCCCTCTTCTATTTGTAAAAGTTACTGGAAACTCTATTACTTGGTTTAAGTCCTGCCATAAACTTCGTTTTTCGAGATATTTAAAAATAGCTAGAATTTTGGGATGTGTATATTCTGATAAGCACCATTCTTCTAGCTGGTTTAAATACGCGTCACTTCTGGCTTGTATTACATCTGGAAAATCGGAAGCACAATAACCTAATTCGTCGCAAAGCGGATGTGGGGCAATTTTTGCCCCTGCTCGTCCAGCAGAAGCCTCTGTTGCCGGTATAAGTGTTAAAGAATCCTCGCCGGATAACAAAGTAATCCTGTCATTTTTTATATTTCCATTGCTATCGATAACAACCTCAATATGCGCTGTCTTAACAAAATGCGATATAGGCCAGGGTCTTGCTGTATCTAAACTAAATCCTTGATCATAAGCCTGATAAAGCTTTTCCATCCAGCTCATAACAACGCCTCTTCATCGGCAACGGCCTGCAAGTTGGAACCGATACCGAATTCTTTTACGGTCATGGGACGGACAAAACGGCTGATCGAACATTCTTCAGGGCGCGGGAATTCCAAAATCCCGTTCTTAAGCGTTGCCTGCCAAAATTGGCTGTGCAGTCCGTCAGCGCCGGTTTCATCCGGGTAGGCAAAGCTATGAAACATCAGGCCAAAGGCCAATTCGGGCGTTGTGTCGTAAAAGCCGTCGTCTTCGCCGAAATCACAGGGTTCCACATAACCCTGACAATCGCGGGTGCCTAAAAAAATATCCTGCCTGCCGCCTTTTTCCAGGGTACGTTTCAGAATGTTGTAATGCTTGCCGTCAATGCGGTCTCCTGCCAGTTCGGGGCGATGTTCGTTCCATTCAAAATGCGCCTGCACTTGGTATTCAACATCACGTAAAAAGGTATAAATGGACAATTCATTTAGTTTTTTACCACCACCGAAAACTATCGGCTTAGTACCTTTGGTTTGGGTACGCAAAGGTTTCATGACTCTAACTTTATCGACGTGCCATATCAGCGTTGGCTTCCAATAAATGGACTTGAGTACACCTTTGATCGCCTCATAGGTCGGCAGATGATATGAACATTTTTCACCTCCCACTTTGGTTATGGGATCGGTAAATAAGGCATACCTGCCCCATAATCGAAAACTAATGCTGTTTCTCACAAATGCTCTCCTTTATTTTATAAATCGAGAAAATCGAATTTACTAACAACCTCAGTAGACAAACCAAATTCTTTACTGTAATAGCGTTCATCCAGGCAGTACACACCTTCACCTGGATGAATTTCGATGACTGCTTGTTGATCAAGTAACTTTCTCCACACATTAGGAAACACGTTAACGCTAAATTTTTGCGCTTGCTTTAAACAAACGTAGTACCGAGCTGCCTCGAACTTTTTGGCAAGTCCGCAGAGTTCGATAATCAATTCTTTACCCTGCCCATACGGCACAATCACTGAATAGGTTGGTGCGTCTATAGCTTTAAATGCATTACCGGCAGTCATAAACGATTGCTTTAAGTCCAGAGGCGTATTTCTGCCAATGTTTTTTGAATTCTCACTAAGCAAATTCAATAGCGAGTCATCTCTTCCAGCTATTTTTGCATCCAATTTATAAGTCATATCTTCCGCTCGCTCATAAAAATAGTATTTAAAATAAAGCGCCATGACTTCCGGATCTAGCAAAGCTTTACCATCAACCTCGCTGAATACGCGCTTGGTTCTTTCACGCCCTACTTTGATGTCGATGAGTTGGTCTATGGTTTCTTTCGCCGGATTTACAACATGTACAATGGCCGTTTCTAAACGGCCATTTCTATTACACCGTCCTGCCGCTTGCGCTATCGAATCCAATCCCGCCAGAAAACGGATCACACTGGAAAAATCAATATCGACACCGGCTTCAATCAATTGGGTACTGAAACATAACACCGGCAGCTTTGCATCCAAGCGTTCCCGCATTCTGTGAAAAAGTTCATTACGGTGTGCGGAACATTGGTTGGTGCTTAAATGAAACAAACTGTCTGCATCAACTGTTTTCGAGCATTGCATATACAGCGCTTGCGCCCAGGCTTTGGTGTTGACGATAACCAGGCAATTGCCCTTGCCATCATATTCGGACAAGGCCAACGTCGCTATTTCATCCAACGACCAGCCTTCAGCTTTGGTTTTATTGCTGATTTCGACGCGCTTTAATTGGTCGAATAATTGTCTGACATCCGCTATTAATTCATTTTCTTTAGGTATCAGCAGTTGTCCTTTCTCTTGGGCCTTTAATTGATCCAGCAAAGGTTGGGTAGCCGTACATAACACCGCCGTGGTTTTTGTGTATGCACTTAAAAAGTTAAGTGCGTTACAAAATAGATGTGTACAGTTAATGGGTAAGGTTTGAATTTCATCAAAAATGATGACGCTGTTGGCCAGTTGATGCAGGCGGCGCACACCACGTGTACCGCCACTGAATAGCGTTTCTAAAAACTGCACCATCGTGGTCAGCACTATCGGAGCATCCCAATTTTCAGCCGCTAATTTGCTATGCCAGGTTTGGTTTTCGGGTTCTAAATTCGAGTGATGCTCAAGTACCCAAGGATATTCGTCGCCTTCCTGTTCAACTACCTTGCGGATGGCGTCGGCATTTTGTTCAATAATTGAGGTGTAGGGGATGATATAAATAATTCGCTCTAAGCCATGTATTTTTGCATGATGCAGTGCATAACGAAGGCTGGCATAAGTCTTCCCGCCTCCGGTAGGCACAGTCAGAGTATAAATACCTTGTGCATCCTGCGCTCGATCTTTACAGATGTCAGAAATCGTGTTGCGTATGGCGTTAATCGGCGTGTTGTTGACTTGTTGCTCGGTTAAAAACAACTCCAGTCGATTAATGGCAATATCCCATGACACGGCTTTATTTCGATAAGCCGCATTTTTCGGAATTTCAAAATCAGCACTGTTAATACGATCTGCGTCAATCAGACAGCTGAATAAAAACCGTGTCCAAAAACCAATATAAAAATGCTTAACCGCTTCAGATATTGTTTGTCCATGCTGTTCCTTTTGCCTGAGTAAGCTTATTTGCTTGAGCATGGCTAACATTAACGGCTTGTCGGCCAGTTTTCGGGCTTGCTCTAAAATATCAGCATCTATCTCGCCTGCATTTTGTTTGCATTCGGACAGATTGGACTTTTCATCCTCTTTGTCCATGCGCTTTCCGAAACCATTGATGCCATCCTGTGTTAAACAATCAATCAAGCCGCTGTGATGCGAGGCAATACACAGCGCCAGTATTTGGCCGCATAACTTGCCTTCGCCATTCTTGCCGTATTTACTCAGTGCTTGCCATACCCATTGAGCGCCTGCGGTGGAATGATCTATTTTGCCTTTTAGCGCACCGGCATTAACGAAGTCTTCACTATCGGAGTCAATTAATCCCGTACCAGACTGAATATAATCCTGAAAAGATTTACTGTATTTACCAAAATCATGCAAAAGCCCTATCAACTCGCCTGCTTCAGGGACATTGATTTTGGCAGCTAATTTTTTGGTAATCGCAGCAACTTCCTGTAAATGCTCTGCTACCGTTTGAATAGCTTTATCTGATGATCGGACGTGGGCGGTGTACAGTGTGTTTGCTTGGTTTTTTATCATCGGTTTCTTTTCCACTAGATTATCTGAATGCTACACAAGACGCCTACTAAATGACAAATATAGGTATTTCCCCTTTGCTCGTTCCCAAGCTCCAACTTAGGAATGCGGCATCCGAAGTTTCGGCGTCGCGTACTTCTGGAAGCTGGAGCTTCCAAATAGGGTTCCCAAGCTGGAGCTTGGGAACCAGCAGATGAAATTGTCGCTTAATCAACTCAAGGCGCTGTACAAGCCAGGAACATTTCATAGATACTAAACTCCAGCTATAATATGACACCTAAGTTACAATGCATAAATAAACTTTATATAAACATAACATGATAAATAATCTTTTGCAACCGCCTATAAAATGGGAACAGCGTCAGCGCTTAACGTTGCTGGAAGCGACTGTGTTTTGGAGCGGCGAGTTTTTTACCAATGTGCTGATGGATGGTTTCGGCATCAGCCGGGTGCAGGCGTCCAAGGATTTCACGCTGTATCAGTCTTTATGCCCCGGCAATATTCGCTACGATAAATTTTTGAAACGTTATGTGGTTGACGAACCCTTTAAGCCGGGATTTATGACCGGCACGGCCGGGGAGTTTTTGCAGGTTTTAAAGGTTCGGCAAGATCGGGCCGGCAGCGCGGTGGTGACGCTGGTGAAAAATCTGCCGGAGGTTGAGGTGCTTGAACCGGTGTTCAGGCAAGTCAATGCGGCTGTTTTGCAGGCGGTCAATCAGGCGATTGTTGCCGGCAGGGAGGTGCAGGTGCGCTATCAATCGATGTCCCGCCCGGAACCGGCCCTGCATCGGCTGTGTCCCCATGCCCTGGTGTTTGACGGTTTGCGCTGGCATGTGCGGGCTTTTAGTTATACGCATCATGAGTTTCGGGATTTTGTGCTGGCGCGGATGTTATCGGCTGAACTTAGTTATTCTGCGGAGATCGATGCTTCTGAGGATACGGCGTGGCATGAATTTGTCGGCGTTCGGATCGGAGCGCATCCCGGTTTGAGCGCTACGCAAAAACAGGCGGTCGAGTTTGATTATGGTATGACAGCGGGGATTTTGGAACATCAGGTCAGGGCGGCTTTGGTGCCTTATTTTTTACGGGTTATGCGTATCAACCGTGACGATCTGACACGGGAGGCTATGGTTCAGCAGATTGTGCTGTTGAACCGGGATGAGTTGGAACAATATTGGGTGTTTTAAGGTGTCTATGGGGTACGACACTGTTTTATAGGATCTTCTCAAGTCGTTTAACCTAGAAAAATCATTTGATCCACGAAAAACACAAAAAGCACGAAAATATTCAAAGAGATACCCAGTTGTAGATCGTCACCCAAAGGGTGAATGACTGCGTAATACAACATACTGATTTCTTTCGTGTCTTTCGTGCTTTTCGTGGACTAACTGCGGTTTTTAAGTTTAATCATCCTCATCCGGAATTTGCCCTCTAAACTCTTCCGATAACAGCATTTGCCCTCCGGTGACAACCAGTTGCTCGCCGGCATTGATGCCGTTGCCGACAAAATAACCGCCGGTCGTTGCTGAATACTGATCTACAGCACGGCGGCTGAACTGTTGTTCAGCGGTTTTAATGTAAACGAAGGCCTGATCCAGGTGCCAGACTAAAGCGGATTTGGGGATAACGACGCCGGAGCGGTTTTCACCTTGTTCTGGTATCCAGGCCGCAACGCGCATGCCGGTTCTGATAGGGTTGGTGTGTATGCCGCAAGACTGCCCGGAGCAGTTGCGGCGACCATCAGTTTGGAAGAAATAGCTTTCGCCTTGCGCGGTGGCATCGGTTTGCGGAGCCGCCGAAATCAGTTCGGCTTTGCTGGCCGCACTGCGGTTTCCCGAGGCTTCAACGTAAATGCTCTGAATGTCGTTGGCCAGTTGTTTATTAACCGGCAAGGTAATTTGCAGCAGCGTTTGTTTGCCGGATAAAAAAGCGCTCAATTTATCGGAATCCGTAGATAACGCCCATTCGGTAAGTTTTCCGCCCCAATTGAGCCGGGCTTCATCTACGATAGCCTCGCTTTGAACAGCGCTTGCATCAACCTGGGCTTTATCGCTTTGCCATTGTGCTTGCTGAACTTGCATGTTGCGCTTCGATGTTGCGCCCTCACGATACAAGTCCTGCTGGCGCTTGATGTTCTGCTCGGCCTGCTTAAATCTTGCCGCCGCGCCGCCGCGCTCGGTTAACGCGAGCAAATACCGGTGTCGCAATTCAATCAGCGGCTGTAAATTGACCGCTCTGCCGTAAGCAGTAAATTCAGCATGATGGCTGACAGGGCCGAGTGTTATCGTTTGCAAACCCGATAACGACTGGGCTTGATTGGACAGGAAAAGTGTTCCCGGCTCTGCGGAACCCTGTCGCTTGACAACCGGCTTATCGTCATCATCGGCAAAAACTAAGGTAATACTGAGTAAAAAAATACAGGCTATTGAAAGAACATTCATGTGGACAGTAAAAGGGTGTGTGGATTGAAACATGTTATAAGATTTCCGTTCTTAAATGCATTTTTTTGTTGTTTTTAAAAAATTGCACGTTATCCTTGAAAACAAAGTAACTATCACTATTGAGACATTATCATGAGCGACCTACCGGATAACTTGAAGTACGCAATGACCCACGAATGGGTGCAGGTGGAAGACGATAACATCGTTCGCATCGGCATAACCGATTTTGCGCAGGAAGAATTGGGCGATTTGGTTTTTATTGAGTTGCCGGAACTGGGCCGTAAAGTCATGGCAAAAGAGCAATGTGCCGTAGTCGAATCGGTTAAAACGGCATCCGATTTATTCAGCCCGATTAGCGGCGAAGTGGTCGCTGTCAACGAAGCCGTGGCGGATGAACCTGAGCGGGTCAATGATGACGCTTATGGCACCTGGCTGTTTTGCATCAAGGCAAATAACCTGACCGAACTGGACGCATTGATGAACGCGGATGCTTATCAGCAAATGATTGAGCAATGATTTAGACTAAGGGTACAAGGCGAAAGATGCCAAACAATAGTCTTTTCACCTTGTATCTTGATAACTTTTATTTTAGCCGCGCTTGCTCCCGGCAGTCTTGCGGCATACACACCATCCCTGACGATAAAAAGGAACACAATGAGTGCATTAATATGTGGGTCTATGGCTTACGATACCATCATGGTTTTTCATGATAAATTCAAACATCACATTTTGCCGGAAAAAATCCATATTCTGAATGTATCATTCCTGGTGCCGGTCATGCGACGCGAATTCGGCGGTTGTGCGGGTAACATTGCCTACAATCTGAAACTACTCAATGAAGAGCCGTTAATTATGGCAACCGTCGGCCATGATTTTGAACCGTATGCCCAATGGCTGGCTCAAAACCAGTTATCCAGCGAATTCATTCAGATTCTGGATAATCATTATACCGGCCAAGCCTATATCACCACCGATGAGGAAGCCAATCAGATTACCGCATTCCATCCGGGCGCGATGAATTCGTCGCATTTGAATTCAGTGCCGACTGACCGACAAATCAGCATCGGCATCGTATCGCCCGACGGCAAGGAAGGTATGCAATTGCATGCCGAGCAATTCGCGGAACTGGATATACCGTTTATTTTCGATCCCGGCCAGGGCATGCCGATGTTTAATGGCGAGGAGCTGCTCAAGTTTATCGATCAGGCCACCTGGGTGACCTTGAACGATTATGAATCCGCGTTAATGCAGGAACGTACCGGCTTGTCGCTGGAACAAATGGCTGAACGGGTTGACGCGCTGATCATTACTTTGGGCGGCAAGGGTTCCCAGATATACACCCACGGCGAGTGCATTACCATTCCTGCGGCAAAACCCAAAGCGATACTTGACCCGACCGGTTGCGGCGATGCCTATCGTGCCGGACTTTTATACGGCCTGATGAATGAACTGGGTTGGGAAATTACCGGCAGAGTCGCCTCATTGATGGGCGCCATTAAAATCGAACATAACGGCACCCAGAATCATGCATTCGATATGGATAGTTTCAAGCAGCGATACCACGATAATTTTGGCTCTTCGCTTTAATCGTTAATCCTAAAAAAACAGTTAGTCCGCGAAAACCAAAAGTAGGCGCCTCTAGGCGACACAAAAAGCACGAAAATATTTAAAGAGATACTAATCTGTAGATCATTACCCAAAGGGTGAATGCTTTAATTGATTTATTTCGTGTTTTTCGTGGATAAATCGCCGTTCTTAGGTTACTTACTGATATTGTGTGCCTTCGTGGTTAATCCGATTTAAAAGACTTATGACTACCATTTAGTCTGAATTACAAAGAGCACTTCATGCTAAAACACACTCAAAACCTCTTAGACATCATGGCGCGCCTGCGCCACCCTGAAGAAGGCTGTGCCTGGGACGTCAAGCAGGATTTCACCAGTTTGATTCCTTACCTGATCGAAGAAGCCTACGAAGTCGTCGATGCGATTGAGCGCAATGACTATGACGATTTGCGTTCAGAATTAGGCGACCTGCTGTTGCAGGTCGTGTTCCATTCGCAGATCGCCGAAGAACGGGGACTGTTCAATTTCGAGCAGGTTTCGGCAGGCATTTGCGACAAACTGGTACGCCGGCATCCGCATGTTTTTTCCGATGCTGTTTTCAACACTGATGAAGAACGTCATCAGGCCTGGGAGCAGGAAAAAGCCATGGAGCGGCTGAAGAAAAATAAAACCGCTGAACAGGAGAGTGTTTTATCGGGTGTCGCCCGCAATCTTCCGGCATTGATTGAGTGTGAAAAAATACAGGATCGCGCCGCACATCACGGCTTTGACTGGCCGGATGTGTTGCCGGTTTTTGATAAGGTGATGGAGGAGCTGGATGAGGTTAAAGAAGCCTGGGAATCCGGTGATCAGGCGCATATTCAGGAAGAAATCGGCGACTTGTTGCTGGTCGTTGTTAATTTGGCCCGGCATTTAAACGTCAATGCCGAAGTCGCGCTCAGGGAAAGCACTAAAAAATTCTCCAGACGCTTTCAACACATAGAGCAACAGGTTGAAGCGTCGGGACTGAACCTGAAAGATTGCGAACTGGCTGAACTGGATGTTTTGTGGAACCAGGCAAAACAAGCCTTAAAAAACAAACCATAAACCCTGTCTCGCTTGCCTATCTGAAAAAGCTAACTAACCATCCTGCAATCGAACCGCCATCACATCACACTTGGCGTAATGCAGGACGCTATTTGCCGTTGAACCCAGTAATAACGACAGGCCATGCCGACCATGAGACCCGACAACGATTAAATCAACCTGCTCCCGCTCGGCAAGCTGGACAATCTCCTGTTTAGGTCCGCCCCAGACCATCCAGCGGTTGGCCTGAGCTACACCCAGCTGATCGCCAATTTGCATTAACTTGGCTTTCTCCGCTTCGAGCAGTTCGTAGCCTGAATCTTCGGTTAAAGGAATCACCGTTCCATAACCGGTATCCGGCATCGGAATATTATCCAGCACATGAATAAGACTCAATTTGGCCTGATATTTTTCGGCCAAGTCCTTTGCTCTTCGAGCGACCGTAGCGCCATGTTCAGAATAATCCACAGCCAGTAAAATGTGTTGATAAGCGCCCATTGTTTTTGCCTTGTTTCAGATTCGTTTCGTCCACGAAAGACACGAAAAGCACGAAAATTTTCAAAAGGACACCAAGCTGTAGGCCAGCACTAAAATGGTAAATAGCTAAATAAACCTAACGCATTGATTTATTTTGGTGTATTTCGTGTCTTTTGTGCTTTTCGTGGACAAATTGCGGTTTTTTACACCTTATGATAAATATCAGCACCTTCATCAAGAAACTGCTTGGATTTTTCATCCATACCCAGTTTTAAAGCTTCTTCCTCGGCAATCCCTTTGGCTTTCGCATAGTCGCGCACATCCTGACTGATTTTCATCGAGCAGAAATGCGGACCGCACATCGAGCAAAAATGCGCGACTTTGGCGGAATCTTTAGGCAAGGTTTCGTCATGAAATTCGCGGGCTTTTTCAGGGTCAAGACCGATATTGAATTGGTCTTCCCAGCGGAATTCAAAACGTGCCTTGGACATCGCGTTGTCACGCGCTTGTGCACCGGGATGACCTTTAGCCAGATCGGCAGCATGGGCGGCGATTTTATAAGTCACAATCCCTTCGCGGACATCCTGCTTGTTCGGCAAGCCCAAATGTTCTTTTTGGGTGACGTAACAGAGCATCGCGCAACCATACCAGCCGATATTGGCCGCACCTATCGCCGAGGTAATATGGTCGTAACCGGGCGCAATATCGGTCGTCAGCGGCCCTAAGGTGTAGAAAGGCGCTTCGCCGCATTCTTCCAGCTGTTTTTCCATGTTGACTTTGATCATGTGCAACGGCACGTGACCCGGGCCTTCTATCATGGTTTGCACGTCGTGTTTCCAGGCTATTTTAGTCAGTTCGCCCAGCGTTTCCAATTCGCCGAATTGCGCGGCGTCATTGGCATCGTAAATTGAACCGGGACGCAGGCCATCGCCTAATGAAAAAGACACATCGTAGGCTTTCATGATTTCGCAGATGTCTTCAAAATGCGTGTACAAAAAGCTTTCGGTGTGATGTGCCAGACACCATTTCGCCATGATCGAGCCGCCACGGGAAACGATGCCGGTCATGCGTTTTGCAGTTAATGGCACATGGTGTAAGCGCACCCCGGCATGGATAGTAAAGTAATCGACGCCCTGCTCGGCTTGCTCGATCAAGGTATCGCGGAAGATTTCCCAGGTCAGGTCTTCGGCTTTGCCGTTGACTTTTTCCAGAGCCTGATAGATAGGCACGGTGCCAATGGGCACAGGCGAGTTGCGCAGTATCCACTCGCGGGTTTCGTGGATATTTTTGCCGGTGGACAGATCCATGATGGTATCGCCGCCCCAACGTATGCCCCAGAGCATTTTTTCAACTTCTTCATCGATAGACGAAGTAACCGCCGAGTTGCCCAAATTACCGTTAATTTTAACCAGGAAATTGCGGCCGATAATCATCGGCTCCAGTTCTGGGTGGTTGATGTTGCACGGAATAATGGCCCTGCCTCTGGCGACTTCGTCACGGACAAACTCAGGGGTAATCGTATCCGGAATTGATGCACCGAAAGAATCGCCGGGATGCTGGTCTTTCCACAAATGGCGCATTTCTTCCATTTTTTGGTTCTCACGAATGGCGATATATTCCATCTCCGGCGTGATAATGCCCTGTCTTGCATAGTACATCTGCGATACGTTTTTCCCTGCTTTGGCTTTACGCGGTTTGCGGATATGCTCAAAACGTAGTTCGGCGGTAGCAGGATCTTCAAGACGCTGACGACCAAAATCCGAACTGGGGCCGGATAATTCTTCAGTATCGTTTCGCTCTGCAATCCAGGCTGAACGAATAGCGCCCAGACCTTTTTTTAAATCAACTTCGACATTGGGATCGGTATAAACACCCGAGGTATCGTAAACATAAAGCGGCGGATTTTTTTCTGCACCATTTTCCGCGCCAAAATTCACCGGGGTATCTGATAAAGTAATTTTACGCATCGGAACCTGTATGTCAGGGCGACTGCCTTGAACATATATTTTTTCTGACGCGGGGTAGGAATCGATCTTTACGCTACTGGATTCAGTAGACGTAACTTCTTTCAGGACAGCGCTCATGTTTATCTCCAACAACAAAACAATAAGGCGCAGGGAAGTCAGGGCTTTCCTACGCCGGTATTAACCGGGGTCAGGTTCAAAGGGTTTTTCTCAGCCTCCCTATCCCATGTAGCACACGGAAACAAGGAAGCACCCCTAGCCTTTACGGATGTCTTCCTAAGTTAAAGGATAATGCCGAAGATTGCAAGCTTAGACCGCTTCATTGGAACAACAAACACCATATAAAACAAATGGCTTTGATGACAAATGCCATTTATAATGGCCTTCTTTATAGTCAACATCAGTCCATCTACTGCCATTAAGATAAGATATCGGTTCATTGAAATATCCAGGGGAGAGAATTACGTGGAAGGTTTTTAGTCGAACGCTATCTCAGAAGCGCTCCGACCTAGTAGAAGAAATTGTCTATCAACACTGTAAAAATGATTTTTTTTACCAGCAATGTTAGAATCAATATAACTCCTGACTAACCAGATTTAACGGATGTCAACAGACTCTCAACAGAACACCAATTACTCACCGGCACTGGAATTTAAAAGCAGCACTTTTTCTGTGCCTGTTTTGGTTTTAGCCAGTAATGATGTTATGACTATCGAGCAACAATTACAGGATAAAGTTAATCTGGCTCCTGAGTTTTTCAAAAACTCGCCTCTCGTATTTGACTTGCAGGAGCTGCATAAACACGATCTCGACATTGATGTTACCGAGCTCACTAAAATCATCCGCAAGCTAGGCCTATTGCCGATAGGGATTCGTGGCGGCGATGCACAACAGAATCAACAGGCATTGAAACTGGGGATTCCTGTACATTCCAGTCACACCGTTGCGACATCTGCTGAAACGCAGAAACAACAAGTTTCTGAGCCTGAGTCTGAGTCACAAGCCGTTGCTGCAACCACCACCCTGATCACTCACCCTGTTCGATCCGGCCAACGCATTTATGCCTCGGGTGATTTGATCATTTTAGCCCAAGTCAGTGCCGGCGCAGAAATCCTGGCCGAAGGCAATATACATGTCTACGGCTCGCTGAGAGGCCGTGCTCTGGCAGGCGTACAAGGCAATACGGAAGCACGTATTTTCTGTTCCGATTTACAGGCTGAGCTTATTTCGATTGCCGGAAATTACAAGATCAGCGAAGATTTGGATGGTGTCGTTCTCAACCAGCACGTTCAGATCTATTTACAAAACCATACTTTAGTTATTAAAGATATTTAATTTATATTGCTCTTTGGAGGAAAAATTTGTGGCACGAATCATAGTCGTAACATCGGGTAAAGGCGGCGTGGGTAAAACAACCACAAGCGCCGCCATAGCCATGGGGCTTGCAAAAAAAGGTCACAAAACAGCGGTCATCGATTTTGATGTGGGTCTACGTAACCTGGATTTAATCATGGGTTGCGAGCGCCGCGTTGTTTATGATTTTGTCAACGTCATCAATGGTGAAGCCACCCTTAACCAGGCATTGATACGCGATAAAAACTGCAATCTGCTTTACATTCTGCCTGCCTCGCAAACTCGGGATAAAGATGCCCTGAGCCAGGAAGGTGTAGGCAAAATTTTAGACGAGCTCAAAAAAGACTTTAAATACATTGTCTGCGATTCCCCTGCCGGCATTGAAAAAGGCGCTCACTTGGCCATGTATTTTGCCGACGACGCTTTTATCGTAACCAATCCTGAAGTCTCTTCAGTGAGGGACTCTGATCGCATGCTAGGTATTTTATCAAGCAAATCACGCCGGGCCGAACAAAACGAAGAACCCATCAGGGAATACCTGCTGTTATCACGCTACTCGCCGGATCGGGTGAAATTAGGCGAGATGTTGAGCGTGGATGATGTACAGGAAATTTTATCGCTGCATTTACTGGGCGTTATCCCTGAATCAAAATCGGTACTCAATGCGTCAAATTCCGGCACCCCCGTTATTCTTGACGAAAAAAGTGACGCGGGCCAAGCTTATGCGGATATTGTTGCTCGCTACTTGGGTGAAGATAAACCACATCGATTCATTGATGAGAAGAAAGGCCTGTTTGGGAAGTTTTTCGGGAGTAAATAATGAGTTTATTGGATTATTTCAGAACCTCTAAAGCCAGTTCGGCGTCACTTGCCAAGGAACGACTGCAAATTCTGGTTGCTCACGAGCGCAGCTCCAGAAACCAACCCTCTTACCTTCCTCAATTGCAAAAAGAATTGCTGGAAGTTATTCGAAAATACATCAACGTAGAGCAAGATGCTATATCCGTTAATTTTGAACAAAACGACACTCAGGAGACACTGGAATTAAATATCGTGCTGCCTGAACATCAAACTAAGACTTCTTAACACAACCATTCAAACTAAAGGTGATCACTATGTCTAATATAATCGGCGATGCAGCCGGAGCAATCTGGAACTATCTGGAGAAAAACGGCCCTTCCAGCGTTAATAAAGTTACCACTGAAACCGGCATCAATAGAAATGATGTTCAACGCGCCATAGGTTGGCTGAGCAAGGAAGGCAAGCTGTCCATTGAGATGATAGGTCGCGCTGAAACACTATCGTTAAAATAAAACAGACATTAAGACGTTGCCATGCAACGTCTTAACTTTTCATCCTGCTTACATCAAAAACAGCGTTGCCAAGCCCAGGAACGCCATAAATCCAATGACATCGGTAACCGTTGTCAGTAAAACGCCGCCCGCCAATGCCGGATCTATTTTCATTCTTTGCAAGATTAATGGAATGCTTGCACCGGCGAAGGCCGCACAAATCAGGTTAATAATAACCGCGCCGCCTAATATCAGCCCGATACCGGCACTGTGGAACCATATCCCCCCAATGCTGGCAACGACGAAAGACCACAACACACCGTTTACGATACCCACCGATAATTCTTTTTTAAATAACTGAACCGCATTGATACCGCTGATCTGCCGCAATGCCAGGCCGCGAATAACCAGCGTTAAGGTCTGACTGCCGGCGATTCCGCCCATACTGGCGACAACAGGCATCAATACCGCTAAGGCGACAATTTGCTCCAACGTTGCCTCAAATAAACCGATAACCCAGGAAGCCATAAAAGCCGTCACTAGGTTAATACCCAGCCAGACAGCGCGACGCTTTGCACTGATCATGACCGGTGAAAACATGTCCTGTTCTTCATTCAGTCCAGCCATACTCATGAACGAGTGATCAGCCTGATCGCGAATCACATCAACAATATCATCAACGGTAATTCTCCCCAGCAATCGGCCATTCTCGGCGACTACAGGTGCTGAAAGCATATCGCGGTGTTCAAATAATAAAGCCACCTCTTCCGCCGACATCTGACAAGGAATACCGTCAATACTCGCATCCATCGATTCTGATACCAGGGTGAGTGGATCACGGGTTAATATCACCGATAAGGGCAAAACGCCTTGAAAAATATCCAGCTGATCGACAACGAACAAATTATCCGTGGCCTTGGGCAAAGATCCGCGCGTTCTTAAGTCCTGCAAAACCTCAGCCAGAGACTGATTTGCCTGTACCGTCAACACATCCAGACTCATTAATCCGCCGGCAGTATCATCATCATAAGATAATGCCGATGCCAACCGGTTTCGTTCTTGCTCGCCTATTGATGCCATTACCTGAGAATATAGAGGCTCAGGGATCACGTGTAACAGATCGACAAGATCATCCGATTCCAGGCTTTCAATCGCTTTAATCAGGTCATTGTGTGCGGTGATTTCAATTAACCCTCGCGCGACTTCAACATGCAACTGGACCAGGATCTCACCCATAACATCAGGCGGAATAACCGCCCAGATTTTCTTCCGATCTTCGGGACGTAGCGATTCAATTAAATGCGCAGTCTGCGCAGGATATAACTCATGAATAAAGCGCCTAATCTGATAGAGAGAGCCACTTTTCAACAATGCTGTGATCTGCTCTAATAAAAGCCTGTTATTGTATTTTTTTGCAGTAAATGGCATAGAAGATACATCCATAGAAATCTCCTTAAATAAAAAATGATTAAATGATAAATAGGCTTACTGGCCTATTTTGAATTGATCAGCAGATGACATGGAAAGATATTCTTCTCCATGCATAATCTGCATTCGGCATATCCCTGTGGGTTATGCCGGAAATAGAGTGAAGCGAGGCGGTGTGGTATGAAGCTCCAAAAAGAAACTTATTGCAATTCCCGATGGCGGACGATTACATTTAAAAAAGGGCCTTTAAACTGCTTGGCGAATGCATCCACCAGATAAACCGAGCGATGTTGGCCGCCCGTACATCCTATAGCCACGGTCAAATAACTACGTCCTTCAGCCTCAAATCGGGGAATCCATCGCTCAAGAAACCCGGAAATATCTTTAAAAAGCTCGGCAACATGCTCTTGTTCGTTAAGAAAATCGATGACCGGCTGATCTTTTCCTGTCAATCCTCGCAATTCCGGCACCCAATAGGGATTCGGTAAACTGCGGGCATCAAACACAAAATCGGCATCCAGCGGAACACCATGCTTGAAACCAAACGATTGAAACTGCAAAGAAATATGTCTGACATCCCTTTCGCCGACCCGCTCCCTGATAAGCTCACGCAACTGATGGACATGAGTTCGGCTGGTATCAATGACCACACTGGCATACCTGGCAACCGGCGTCAGCATTTCCTTTTCAATTTTTAATGCTTCTTTTAACGGTACATTTAAATCCGTCAACGGATGCCGCCGCCGGGTTTCACTATAACGTTTCAATAAGGTAGATTCTTCAGCCTGCATAAAGATAATTTCGCAATCAATCCCTTTGCTGCGAATTAAATCCAGACTTTCAGAAAAATTGATCAGGCTTTCGCTCTGGTTCCTGGCGTCAATGCCTATGGCTGTTTTTGCATAGGTAAGCTTATCCACCAGCATGACGTGGTTGATAAAGTCTTCCAGCAAGGTTACAGGTAGATTATCGATGCAGTAATAGCCGCAATCTTCCAGCGTATCCAAGACGATACTTTTACCCGAACCGGAAAGACCGCTGACGATTAATAGTTTCATAAGAAAATCAGACGAAGGGCGAAAGGCACAGGGCTAAAAAAGCTTTTTTGCCTTTCGCCCTTCATCTTTCGCCTCGTTCCTTATCTATGCTGTGCCGTTTTTTCTTTGTACTTGGTAATTTGACGATCTAATTTATCAATCATGTGGTCGATAGCCACATACATATCTTCCTGACTATCTTCGGCAAACAATTTAGCGCCGCTCAATTGCAATGTTGCCTCAGCCTTTTGAATTAATTTTTCCACGCTTAAAATAACGTGCACTTCGGTAACATTATCAAAATGACGGGCTAATTTTTCAAATTTTGAGTCGATGTGCGCTTTTAAAGCGTCGGTTACTTCAAGATGATGGCCTGTTACGATGACTTGCATGAGATAAACTCCTTTAATGGTGAATGATTAGTTTGTTATCAGCGTCAGGTCGCGCTATAAGATACGCTTACGCTGACTTGATGATGAAATGAGCATCGCTTCGCGATACTTGGCAATTGTCCTTCTAGCAACATTAATGCCCTTTTCTTTTAATAGCTCGGCTATTTTACTATCACTTAACGGTTTTGCCAGATTTTCATTGCTGATTAGCTCTTTAATAAACGCCCTGATGGCCGTAGATGAACACTCCCCTCCTCCTTCTGTTGATACATGACTGGAAAAGAAATACTTAAATTCGACGATGCCATTGGGGGTATGCATAAATTTTTGCGTAGTCACCCTGGATATTGTGGACTCATGCAATTCCAGCTCTTTAGCAATATCTCTCAATACCATAGACTTCATGGCAATAGAGCCATGCTCAAGAAACCCTGTCTGTTTTTCCACAATACACCGGGCAACACGCAATAAGGTATCGTTACGGCTATGGAGGCTTTTAATAAACCATCTGGCTTCCTGCAAATGATCTTTCATGCAGGTATTATCCTTGCTGTTATCCGCTCTTTTTATCATGCTTGAATAAAAGGGATTGATACGCAATCTAGGCGCTATATCAGGATTCAGGTTGACTTGCCATTTATCGTTACGCTTAACCACATAAACATCGGGAATGACATATTCGGAATCCGAATCCTGTATTTGCGCGCCCGGCTTGGGATCCAGGGTTCTGATTAATGCCACCACCTCATCCAGTTGACGCTCGGTCACACCCAATTTACGCATCAGTTTCGACTGCTCATGGGTAGCCAACAAATCCAGGTATCGGGTAACCAGAATCAGCGCCTCCTCTTTATAGGGCGTCCCCTCCGGCAACTGCTGTAGCTGTAATTTCAGACAATCTTTTAGATCAATGGCCGCAACACCGGCCGGATCGAAGTTTTGCACCCTGTGCAGCACCCCGTTAACTTCATCGAATTCCAGATCGTCCAACTGCCCCAACATTCCCTGAAAAATTTCTTCGGGACTACTGCTCAAGTAGCCGTCTGCATTGATCGAATCAATAATAGCCATCGCAATGGCATGATCCCGCTCTGAAAACGAGGTCAATTCCACTTGCCATAACAAATGATCCTGCAAGGTTGAGGATTTACTCCGCTGTGTTTCAAATTCGATAGTCTCGGCGGAATTGCCACCCGACTCCATCGCATATTCATACACATCATCCCAAGAAGAATCGATAGGCAGTTCATCCGGCATCTCGGTTTGTGAACCTTGACTGGTCAGTAAATCCGCATTATCAATTTTTTTCTCAGGCGTTAGCTCGGCTTCCTGAACGGCATGTTCTTCCTCATTAACTTCCAGCATCATATTGGATTCAAGAGCCTGCTGAATTTCCTGCTGCAATTCTAATGTCGACATCTGCAACAACTTGATCGCCTGTTGCAATTGCGGCGTCATAGACAGCTGTTGGCCTAGTCGAAGATGTAAGGATTGTTTCATTTAAGGTTCAGGACTTCAAGGTTCAAGGTTCAAGGTTCAAGGCTAAAGGCTAAAGGCTAAAGGCTAAAGGCTAAAGGCTAAAGGCTAAAGGCTAAAGGCTAAAATTATTGCCCAAATAAACTTTACGCACTTCCTCATTGGCAACGATAGCTTCCGCCCCGCCTTCGGCAATCACTCTGCCGTCGTTAAGTATATACGCACGGTCACAAATGCCTAGCGTTTCCCTGACATTATGTTCGGTAATCAATACGCCAATACCGCGATCTTTCAAATGCTCGATGATTTTCTTGATATCATCTACCGATATCGGATCTACGCCGGCAAAAGGCTCGTCCAGCAGTATAAATTGAGGGTTAGTTGCCAACGCCCGGGCAATTTCGACCCGCCGCCGTTCGCCACCCGACAAGCCCAGGGCGGTTTGGTCACGTAGATGCAGGATATGAAATTCCTGCAACAATTCCTCAATCACTAGCTCCGCCTGCCCCTCAGTTAAGTCAGAACGGATTTGTAAGACGGCACGTAAATTATCCGCCACACTCAGTTTTCGAAAAACCGAGGGTTCCTGAGGCAAATAGCCTATCCCTAATTGTGCCCGCAAATGCATCGGATGATGGGTAATGACTTGTGAATCCAGCGTAATCTCACCTTCATCCGCTTTAATCAGGCCTACCATCATATAAAAACTGGTGGTTTTTCCTGCACCGTTAGGCCCCAATAAACCGACCACTTCACCGGTATCAACATGCAATGAAACACCGTTCACCACATTGCGTTTATTGTAGTTTTTAATCAGATGTTTTGCGGCTAGTCTGGTCATGGTTAAGAACAGGTAAGGCTAAAAGGCGAAAGACGAAGGGCTAAAGTTGAATGTATCAGGCCTTTCGCCCTTCGTCTTGTACCTTTTAGTCCGATCATTGACTATCACCCTTTACAGCCGGTTGCTCTGATACTGGCGATTGTTCTTTGGTTTTCGAGTCTTCCTTACCTTTCGGTTGCAATACGACATGGACACGTTTGCTAGTCGATTCTTTTTCGCCCGCTTTAACTAACGAGGTTTTAAGATCGTACACAATCATGTCACTGGAATAAGCTCCGGTCTCCCGCCAGACGGTGGCTTTATCAATCAAAACCAACAAATTCTTTTTAGGATAATACTCGCCTGTTAACGCTTCACCGGTTATATCCTGGGCTCCCTCGTTAGGCGTTTGTTTAAATTTTGCCGGCTTACCGGTAAACACCAGCTTATCCGCTTCACCCTCTATAAAATAAACCACCAGTTTGTCCGAGTTCACCCGAATACTGCCCTGAATCGAGATCACATTACCCGTATAAATACTGGTCGCTTTGAGGTCATCATAAGTCGCTGTATTGGAATCGATAACTATCGGCTGATTGGCGTCACTTTCCAAAGCGCAAGCACCCGCACTATAAAGCACCCATAAAAGTAAATAACAGCCACTTCTAGGTAGTGCCCGACAGCGAGGTTTATTATTTTGTTTCATAGTTCCCCTTTACATTAGAGAGCAATTCAATATGAATCGGATCCGCAAAAGTCAGCTTCATACCGATTCCTGTCGTCCAGTTTGGTAAACTGACCAACTTTGCCCACGCACCCGTTTCCGCATAACTGGTTTCCGGTTTTACTTTTAAATTGGAGGTATATATTTTAAGCTCTCTGACGCCTTGAGCCGCTACCCTCTCAACATAAACCTCGCCATTTAACAACAAATCCTTGCCATCTGCAGACAAAATACCGATCTCTGATTTAACTACCCACGGCGGGGTTTTCTCGTTATAAAAAAACATTAATGGATTTACCATATGTGTGGTGCTGTCATCGCTGTAATGAACCATTTCATCGGCAATCAACTTGCTTTTCAGCCTGCCAAATTCACTCATTTCCCATTTCGTATAGCCCTTGCTGAAATAATCAGGGCTGTGCGCAGGAACCGCTATACGACCAAACTCATCCGAACCGGTCAATTTAACCAGCCACCAGCTCATTAGCGCAATAATGATCAGATACAGATAATTGTAATTGCCGTTTAGTCGGGTCATTTTAAGTAAGTATTCAAGACTTCATCAAAACGTCCTTGTGCCTGCATAATAAAATCACAAACTTCCCTGACCGCACCCAAGCCTCCAGGCAATGTCGTACACCAATCGGCATGTTGTTTAACCGCAAAGTTAGCATCATTAACCGCAATCGCGAGTCCCACTCTGATCATTATAGGCAAATCCAACAAGTCATCGCCGACATGCGCCGCCTGATCCGGCGTTATACCTGTAAGCTCAATAATCTCATTAAACGCGGCGACTTTATTTTCATGGCCCTGATACACATGCTCGATACCCAGATTTTTCATGCGTAGCGCGACCGAGCTTGAGTTGCGCCCGGAAATCACCGCGACCTCAACACCGGTATGACGCAGCAGCTTGATGCCATGCCCGTCCCGTGCATGAAATGACTTGTATTCATTGCCCTCAGCATCGAAAAAAAGCCTGCCGTCGGTTAATACCCCGTCCACATCCAGAATCAGCAATTTGAGTTTCCTGGCTTTTTCCACAATGGCCTGCCTGTTTTGACTGTCCGTCATCACACGATACCTGCTCGAATCAGATCATGCATGTTCAATGCACCTACCACTCTGTGCTGTTGGTCAACGACGATTAACGCATTAATCTTTTTCCGTTCCATAATTTGCATGGCCTCAGCTGCCAGCATATCCGCCGAAATTACCGCACAATTCGGCGTCATGACTTCGGTAATGGCGGTCTTGTGTATATCAAAATTCCTGCCCAACATCCGCCGCAAATCGCCATCGGTAAAAATACCGGTGACGCGGTTATCCACATCGACTATCGCCGTCATACCCAGCTTTTTCTCAGTCATCTCCAGCAAAGCATGACTGATCAGTGCAGACTCCGGCACGGAGGGTACTTTTTCATCGGCATGCATGATATCACTGACCATCAATAACAGTCGCTTGCCTAAACTGCCGCCGGGATGAGACAAGGCAAAATCATCGCGGGTAAAACCTCGCGCCTCAAGCAAAGAAACCGCCAGCGCATCACCCATCACCAATGCCGCTGTGGTGCTGGAGGTAGGCGCAAGCCCCAGCGGGCAAGCTTCTTGCTCAACAGCCACGTTAATATGGGTGGTGGCAAATTTGGCCAGCGTTGAGGCCGGGTTGCCGGTCATCGCAATTAACGGTACGCCCAGCCGTTTAATAATCGGAAGTATCGTTAAAACCTCCTCGGTTTCCCCTGAGTTCGATAAAGCCAGCACCACGTCTTGCCGGGTAATCATACCCAAATCGCCATGGCTGGCTTCGCCCGAATGCACAAAAAAAGCGGGCGTTCCGGTACTAGCTAAAGTTGCAGCAATTTTACCGGCGATATGCCCTGATTTACCCATGCCGGTAACCACAATGCGACCTTTACAAGTAAACATTAATTTGCAGGCAAGCACAAAATCATCATTAATTTGCTCGGCTAATGCGGCAATCGCCTGTGTTTCCACCTGAATAACGGCTAAACCCAATTCGCGGAGCTTTTGATCATGTAATTTCATTTATTTGTATAGAGTGTATTGCAGTCGCTCAGGCATGCTGAATTTGGCGCCTCAAACATGCTTACCATTGAAGGCTTATTAATTTACATGAATGATAAAGCATTTACAGCTTTATGGGGCAGTTGAATGTAAATTTAAGATAATTCTTAATTATCGGCAAAGCTGTCGGTTGCCGCAACCAGTGCATTAATCATTTCCTTGCCCTGAGCAACATGTCCTGCATTGGGCAAAACAATATATTCGGCATTCGGCAATGCTTTATGCAGACTATAGCCGGCTTCGATCGGACAGACAAAATCATAACGTCCGTGAATGATAACCGTTGGGATATTAACCAAGCCGTCACAGTTGTCCAGGATCTGGTTTTCCCTAATAAAATAATGCTGCTTGGCATAATGCAATTCCATGCGTACCTGTTTAACCATAAGCTCAGTTGCATGCTCGCCTTTCGGACTCGGCCGATAATCGTTACCCAAAGATACCTGCCCACCCCAGGCCATCCATTCCCTGGCTGCCCGCCTTTGCGCCACCTCGTCTTCACCCCACATCACATCACATAATCCTTGCACCGGATTTCCTCGTCCTTGTTCCTGGATACTTTCAAGCAACCGCAGCCATTGCTCGGGATAAATCTTGCCTGCGCCCTCTTTAGCAAACCAGTCCAAATCCTGCTGCCGCGCCAGAAACACCGCGCGAACAATCAAGCCAAGCACTTTGTCGGCATGCTGCTTAGCATACAACAAAGCTAGCGCCCCGCCCCACGAACCGCCAAACACCAGCCATTGCGTTATGGCCAGCTGCTTACGGATACGTTCCATATCATCGATTAAATCCTGGGTGGTATTATTTTCCAGCTCACCAAAGGGCAGCGACAGCCCACAGCCGCGCTGGTCAAACAGAATGATACGGTAAAGTTTGGGATTAAAAAAACGCCGTTGATCGGGCTTGGTGCCGGAACACGGCCCACCGTGTAGAAAAATGACCGGAATGCCGTCAGGACTGCCACTTTGCTCCACATAAACCGCATGCTTGCTGCCGGTTTCCAGGAAAAAGCTGTGATAGGGTAGAATTTCAGGGTAAAGGGTTTTCATGGTTTGCAGCATCAGTTTTAATTTATTTCCCGGCAAAATCAGAAAAGATATATTTTACCTTGAGCGTTTGGCTTGCACCTTTTTTAATTTTTAAGCATAAAAAAAGGGAGGGTTTTGAAACCCTCCCTTTTTTGCCCTTTTCGGGTTTCGCTAAGTATGTAAACTTAGAACTTGAAACCGAGAGAGCCACCCAAGGTGAAGCCATCGGTATCAACGCCGTCAACATCATCAAAAGTATGATGATAACGACCATCCGCACCAATGACAATGCCTTTCAGCAATTCATATTCCGCACCGACACCAAACTGCATACCGGTGTTCAACACAGTTACCGCATCAGATGGAGGACTGATAATATTCATGTCCAAACCGACTGGAATCAACCAAGGTCTGAATTTGCTGCCGTGCATAAATTTTATTTTAGGCGAAGCATTGATACGTAACATATTGACCGTTACAGTTTGTTGTAAATTTACTGTCTGACCCAAAGCAGCCGTAGTAATTACATTATCAAGACCGCTGTCTTTTCTATCGCCTAATTCGGAATATTCAATACCAAGCTCCATCAAAAACGAAGTATGATCCATCAAACCAAACAGGTTATTGTTCATATTGAAATCGATCGCGCCGCCATAATAGAAAGCGTCTTTGTCTGTTCCACTGGTCAGAACATCTTCACCTAAGCCGGATCCTCCAATACCTGATGTCGAACCACGGTTATCATTAAGATGCATCCAGCCGCCACGAGCAGAGAACAAATGGTCTTTTTCTACTACGGCCACAGGAGCACTCTTAACAGACGTCATCCACTGATCCAGTTCCTGAACTTTGTCGGCTTCTGCGCTAGAACGAGGACGGCTTGTTTCCGCTCTTAAACGGCTTATTTCAGCTTGCATGGCTTGCAGTTGCGCTTCCAATGCGTCAACTTTACTGTTTACACCGGCTACTTCAGCGTGCTGCGTCTTTGAACCGGCAACAGCTTCTGAAGAAACCAATGCACCGGTCATTGTTAATGTTGCCGTCGCAATGCCCAGCGCTAGTTTAGTTTTATTGATCATTTATCCCCCTCATGAGGTTGTTATTTTACAAAAATTTGCTTTAATACAACAAATCCTATCCTACGGTAATAATAGTAGCAGCTAAACCAATTCCCTACAAGTTTTAACGTCACTTTTTTAATATTAATTAACTCTTATTTATCAACAAGTAAGAATCACTTCCGACTATAAAAACTTAACTGTCTGTAGAAAACAACAAATTATTCAACTTATACTTCTAAGCCACAATTGAAATTTTTTGCACGGTGCCCAGCCAAGAATAAAGCGCAAAACCTGTCCTTATCTATAGATGTTTGTTGAATCGATGCAGAAAAATGATGTTATAAGTGTGGTATTCTTTAATAAAATAAACATTGGTTTTCTGCTTAACAAGGGTAATTGGGCTTAACCGTTCGTGGCGGACGTGTCGGGCCATGAATGCCTTAAATTAGAGATCAAACGCATAAGAAGAAAATATATAGCCGTCTTTTATGACACATGAGCATTATGATTTAACATTTTCTCACGTTATTCAGTTTTTATTCCTTAGCACTACCCAACAACACTATTTAACCCTGATCTTTACCAACATACATGACCACAACCCCGGATATTACCCTCATTGGCGGCGGCATTATCGGCCTGCTAACTGCCCGCGAGTTTATCAAGGCTGGCGCTACCGTCGCGATTATTGATAAAAACCAGCTGGGGCAGGAATCATCCTGGGCGGGCGGCGGTATTTTGTTGCCGCTTTATCCTTGGCGACAGCCGGATGCAATTACCCGCCTGGTATTACAAAGCCTGAAGCTGTATCCGGCTTTGGCCGCAGAACTGACTGCCGAAACCCGGATAGATCCGGAATGGAATCCCTGCGGCTTGCTGATCACTAAAAATCCCGACATGACTGCGGCGGTTAACTGGTGCGACGCTAACGCTATGTTATGCCAACCCGCTGATGCCGGTTTTTTGAACAGCATTAACACCACCCCCGACCAGCCGCTTTGGCTGCCCGGAATTGCCCAGGCACGAAATCCACGGCTGGTTAAATCATTAAAACAAGACCTGATCAATAAAGGCGCCACGCTAATAGAACATTGCGAATTGACGGCGATTACGCTCAATAATAACCGCATTACCGCAATCAATACCCCATCCGGTCAGTTCGCCGTCAACCAATTGATTATTGCTGCGGGCGCTTGGACCGGCCAGTTATTTCGGCAGCTTTTTTCGGTCGCTATCGACGCTGCGCCGAAAATCGCTCCCGTTAAGGGTCAAATGCTGTTATTTGATGCACTGCCGGAAACGCTTAAGTTTATGGTGCTGGATGACGATCAATACCTGATTCCACGACGTGACGGTAAAATACTGGCGGGCAGCACCGTAGAGCGGGATGATTTCAACAAGACAACGACTGAAGAAGCCCGAGACCGGCTGCATGAATTTGCAGTAAACTTGTTGCCGTCGCTTAAAAACTTCCCGATTGTTCAACACTGGGCGGGATTAAGACCGGGCACTGAACACGGCATACCCTATATCGACCGACATCCCGAGATCGGCAATTTGTACATTAATGCCGGCCACTTTAGGAACGGTCTGGCGATGGGGCCTGCATCGGCGCAACTGATGGTCGATCTGGTGTTGCAGCGCACAACGCAGGTAGCGCCGGAACCTTATAAGCTAACCGGTGAACACTAATATTTTGAAGGCAACAGATGACAACAGGAGTGCAAGCTTTGCTTGCGCTTGCACGGGACGCCTGCACTCCAATAGTTAATCGCCCTCGCAACCATCAACCTTGCCCAACAACACGGTCGCCCCCCATGAATCTATACCCATTACTACGCCCCCTGTTATTTTCCCTGGACCCGGAAACCGCTCACGAAGTGACGCTTAAACTGCTGAATGCGGCTTATATTTCAGGCTTATCCAAACTGATCTACCCGGAAATTGCTCATAAACCTGTCATCGCCATGGGGCTGGAATTTAAAAATCCGGTCGGCCTTGCCGCTGGTCTGGATAAAAACGGTGATTATATTGATGCGCTGGCCGCATTGGGTTTCGGTTTTGTCGAAATCGGCACGGTGACGCCGCGCCCGCAGCCGGGCAACCCGAAACCGCGCTTGTTCAGACTGCCTGAACACCAAGCGATCATCAATCGCATGGGCTTTAACAATCTGGGCATAGATCACCTGCTGACCCAGGTAAAACAAAGCGGTTATTCCGGCATTCTGGGCATTAATATCGGCAAGAATTTCGATACACCGATTGAAAATGCGGCGGACGATTATTTGATCGGCTTACGCAAGGCTTATACATCGGCCAGCTACATCACCCTTAATATATCGTCGCCAAATACCAAAAACCTGCGCCAGTTACAGCAGGGCGATGAAATTAAAGGTCTTATTTCTACGTTAAAAGAAGAACAGCTGAAATTGCAACAGGAACACGGCAAATACGTGCCTTTAGCCCTGAAAATAGCGCCCGATCTGACAGCCGATGAAATATCCCATATTGCCAGACTGCTGCTGGAATTTGAAATCGACGGCGTGATTGCGACCAACACCACCCTTGCCAGAGACAGGATTGCCGATCATCCGCTGGCCAATGAAACCGGTGGTTTAAGCGGCGCTCCGGTTAAGGAACAATCCACTATAGTCGTGCGCGGCTTGGCGGCGGAATTGAACGGCAAGATTCCGATTATTGCGGTAGGCGGAATTTTAACTGCCGCTGATGCGCAGGAAAAATTAGCGGCTGGAGCAGCTCTGGTACAGATCTACAGCGGCCTTATTTATCGCGGACCGCAGTTGATTGAAGATATTGTTAAAAGTCTTAGCGATTAACCTAGAAAATCATGTGATCCACGAAAGACACAAAAAGCACGAAAATATTCAAAGAGAGACCACGCTGTAGATCGTCAAAGGATGCGCGACTATACAAATACAACATACTGATTTATTTCGTGTCTTTCGTGCCTTTCGTGGACTAATCGCCGTTTATAGGATAACCCGGCTTATTCTCCGGCAATCGACATCCGCTCTACCAGTATCGAACCGGTACGGACATTGCCGCGATAATCAATGTCATTACCTACGGCAACAATGTTTTTCAGCATGTCTTTCAGATTACCGGCAATCGTGATTTCTTCAACCGGATATTGGATTTCGCCGTTTTCGACCCAAAACCCGGCAGCGCCGCGCGAATAATCGCCGGTCATTATATTGACCCCCTGTCCCATCAACTCGGTAATCAATAATCCGGTATTCAGTTCCTTTAACATACCCTGAAAATCAAGCTTACCCGGATCAATCGTTAAATTATGCACGCCACCGGCATTTCCGGTGCTGTGCAGTCCCAGTTTTCGTGCGGAATAACTGCTCAGAACATAACTGCGCAAAAAACCGTCGCTGACTATATCGCGTGTTTTGGTCGCAACGCCTTCACCGTCATACGCGCCGCTGCCCAAAGCGCCTTTCAAATAGGGCTGCTCGTGGATGTGGACAAATTCGGGAAAAACTTGGGTATCCAACGCATCCAGCAAAAATGAGGACTTGCGATATAAATTACCGCCGCTGATTGCGCCGATAAACGAACTGAGCAAGCCGGAAGCGGTTTCCGCACAATACAGCACCGGACACTGCCGCGTACTTAAGCTGCGAGCCTGCAAGCGCCGAAGCGCTCGCTCAGCCGCTTTATTACCTACGTCAACAGCAGTATCCAGATTAAGCGCATCCCTTGCCACGGTGTACCAGTAATCGCGCTGCATGCTGTCGCCACGTTGCGCCAAAACCGAACAGCTCAAGGAATGGCGGGTTGAAGCGTAGCCTTGAAGAAAACCCAACGAATTGCCCATCACCCGGATGCCCTGATGGCTATCGACCGAAGCGCCTTCGGAATTGCTGATTTCCGCATGATAAGACCGTGCCGCGTCTTCACACTCAATCGCCAGCGCAATAGAGCCGTCAACGCCAATATCCCACGGGTGGTTAAGGTCAAGATCTGGAAATTCGGTAGCCAGCAGCTCCGGTTCCGGCAGACCTGAATACTCGTCTTCGCTGGTGTAGCGGGCAATACTGCAGGCCGCGCTAACCGTTTCCTTGATCGAAGCGGACGACAAATCCGTAGTACTGGCCGAGCCCTTGCGTTGACCAAAATAAACGGTCACGCCCAAGCCTTGGCTGCAATGATGCTCTATGGTTTCGACATCGCCCAGACGCACCGATACGGATAAGCCGTTTTCCTGGCTCAAGCCCGCTTCTGCGGCGCTGGCGCCCTTTTTTACAGCCTCGTCCAAGATGTCCTGAACGGTGTTTTTTAAGCAGTTGATTTGTTCGTGATTTTGCACTGTGTTCTCTAATTTTGTGTAAAAAAATATGATCCACGAAAATCACTGAAGACACGAAAAATTAATCGAAAAAATCGTGTGGCGGTTTTTTTCTTGCTTTTCGTGTCTTTCGTGGACGATTCTTTTGGTAGATTTATATTGAAAATCACCTAAACGCTGGTCCCGCCAACCGTCAAGCCGTCAATCTTCAACGTAGGCTGACCGACGCCGACCGGCACACTTTGCCCTTCCTTGCCGCAGGTGCCGACACCGCTATCGAGCTCCAGATCGGTGCCGACCATCGACACTTTGGTTAATACATCCGGCCCGTTACCAATCAGTGTCGCGCCTTTGACGGCACGGGTTATTTTGCCGTCTTCGATCAGATAGGCTTCGCTGGCGGAAAACACAAATTTGCCCGAAGTAATATCGACTTGACCGCCGCCAAAGTTTTTGGCATACAGGCCTTTTTTGACCGACTTTATAATTTCTTCAGGGTCATGTTGCCCCGGCAACATATAGGTGTTGGTCATACGCGGCATCGGCAGATGCGCGTAAGATTCGCGCCGACCGTTACCGGTGGACTTAACGCCCATTAACCGGGCATTAAGATTGTCCTGCATATAGCCTTTGAGGATGCCATTTTCAATCAATACGGTAAGTTCCGTCGGCGTGCCTTCATCATCAATGCTTAACGAACCGCGCCGTCCGGCCAAGGTGCCGTCATCGACTACCGTACATAAATCGGATGCTACCCGCTCACCGACTCGACCGCTGAATGCCGAGGTGCCTTTGCGGTTAAAGTCGCCTTCCAGGCCGTGACCTATGGCCTCATGCAGCAAAATACCCGGCCAGCCCGGTCCCAGCACTACCGTCATGTTGCCGGCAGGCGCGTCGACGGCTTCCAGGTTAACCAGCGCCTGTCTTACGGCTTCGCGGCCATACTCCAACGCGGTATCCTGATCGATAAAACAGCTGTAATCGCTACGTCCGCCGCCGCCCATGCTGCCCTGTTCGCGCTGACCGTTTTGTTCGACAATCACCGTTACATTCATCCGCACCAAAGGGCGCACATCGGCAACCAAGGAACCGTCCTGTCTTGCCACCAGAATATGCTCATGTACGCCGACCAGACTGACAATAACTTCTTCAATCCGGCTGTCCAGTTTGCGTGTTTCGCTGTCAACCCGGCGCAACAAATCGATTTTCTGCTGATCTTGTAGCGATTTTAACGGATTTTGCGTCTCGTAATACTTCGTCCAATCGGCTGTTCTGGTAGAGACATTGCAATGCAAGGGGCCTGCATCCTGCCCTTGCCGAACGATGGCTTTAACGTTATTAGCCGCTTCCAATAATACCGACAGTTCAATCCGGTCGCTGTAAGCAAAGCCGGTTTTTTCGCCGCATACCGCACGCACTCCGGCTCCCTGCTCGATACTGTGGCTACCCTCTTTAATGATGCCGCCTTCCATGACCCAAGATTCGAAATGGCTGGACTGAAAGTAAATATCTGCGGCATCAACCGGTGAGCTGAGCAACCGGCCCATAATCTTTTCAATATCGCCATCCTGTATACCGGCAGGCATCAGAATAGCTTGTCTTGCAAGGTTTAGTATTTCCATCAACAAATCATTAATAAGGGTTTAGGGTAAAAGGCACCGGGCGGAAGATACAGAACGATGTTCTTTTCGCCTTTCGTCTTTCATCTTCTTCGTTATTCTTCTTTCAGCTTATCACGCAACGTCTTAAACAATAACTGCAACAGGTCTTCTGCGCCTTCGACAGAAGGGGGCGGCGTACCGTCTTTAGCCATGCTGCTTTGTTCGCTCGCATTAGCTACTGTCGCGGTCACCGTTGTTTCTTCGCCCTCTTGTTTTACGGTCAGCAGATAGATAGCCGCATCATCGCTTAAAAAGGAAGTCACTTTGGCAAAAAAACCGCTGGTATCCGTTGTATTCTGGGTAACATAAAAAAGTCCCTTATCACGTTCATGATCGGTTATTTTAATGCCGCCTTGCTTCAATGCCCGATTTAAGGTATCCCAGGCTTCATCAAAAGGTTGTTTGATGTTCAGTTGCCCCGGCGTACTCAGGTAAACATCCGCACCTAAGCCGGTGCTGTCTTTTTTCTTCGGAATCGAGCTGTTGTCGACTATACGCTCCTCTCGGGCCGGACTGCTGTTAGTCACAATTGGCGGACGCTCAAGGTTTTCGGTGTCGCGGTAACGACTTTCCTCCGTGGTGGTTGAACAGGAAACCAGAAAGCCGATCAGCAATAAACTTTTAACGATTACGCGCATATTTTTCTCAAAAGAAACGACGATGGTTCAGTGCCGGAAATGCGCCTCGCACTTTTTCCAGACGATCCAGATCTATTTCAGCAGAAACAAAGCCGCCGCCCGTTTTATAGCAATCCAGCACCACACCCCACGGATCGATAACCATGCTGTGCCCGAAAGTTTTACGGCCATTAAGATGGAAGCCGCCCTGATTCGGCGCAATCACATAACACAGGTTTTCCACGGCGCGCGCACGCAGCAGCAGTTCCCAGTGCGCAGCTCCTGTTTCTGCGGTAAACGCAGACGGGATGACCAGTATGTCCATGCCCATCTTGCGGAAAAACTCGGGGAAACGCAGATCGTAACAAACCGCGACCCCCAGCCTGCCAAAAGGCGTGTCAATCACCAGCAAGTCAGTACCCGCTTCAATGGAGTCGGATTCGCGGTAAACGTCATCGCTGCCTGGGACGCTGACATCAAATAAATGTACTTTATCGTAGCGTGCAACCCGTTCGCCCTGGTCGTTATAAACCAGACAAGCCGCCCGTACTTTATTGCTGTCGTTACCCGCTATCGGAATGGTGCCGCCAACCATCCAGACGCCATATTTTTTAGCGACCGACGCCAGAAAATCCTGAATAGGACCTGAACCATCAACTTCTTTTGCTTTGATTTTGTCCTGCTCATGATTGCCCATCAGGGCAAAATTTTCCGGCAAAGCCACCAGCTTTGCACCTGCCTTGACCGCTTCAGCTATCAGCTTGTCGGCTTCCAGCAAGTTAGCGCTGATATTGGGACTTGATGCCATTTGTATGGCCGCACATCTATTCATATTTATCTCTCTTTACTCTTTATTGTTCTCTTTGCTGTACCCATGGAAAGTCGGTAATGCCATCCCAGGTTTTCTGCAACAAGCCATTATTTTTATGCATCGGGATGATTTGGGCATTCCCCCAGGCACCTTTTACCTGATACTGGGAACCAAAGAAAAATCCTTCCTGATCTTTGCCCGTCAAGGACTTGCCAATCAAAGCTGCCAATTTGCCCATAATTGTACCAGCAATAGGCACGGCATCGGCACTTTTAGGTGTGACATTGACAATGTGATCAACGGTTTGGCTGACAAGATCGGTATCTCCGCTGATGGAAATTTTAGCCGGGACTGCATCGACGACTAAATCATGCGTAGATGCGATTCCTCCGGCTAAATCAAAATGCCCTTTAATGCTGTTAAAGGTCAAACCTTCCTGATAAATATCGCTAAAATCCAGCTGCGCCCGCTTTATCCACTGAGCCAGCGCCAGCATGCCCAGCACCCGGCCGAATCCTGGCTCTATGCTTAAAATCCGTCCATTTTTGAGTTTAATGTCCATCTGACCTTTCAAACCAGCCAACGAGAATTGATAGGGGGCCGCATTCCAATTAACGTTGAAATCAACGGCCGCAGTGGTTTCGGTCATATCCTTAGTAATGTCCAGCTTTGCCAGCAGTTGCCCTGCACGAGGCACTTCCAGATGACCTTGGGTATGCGTTACCGATTTTCCTCCCATTGTTTGCCAATCGCCGGACAAGCTTAGCTTTTGATCTTCTCCGGTCAGTTCTACGTTGTTAAAACGCATACCGCCCGGAATGCGTTCGGCTTCTAATGATAACCGACCCAAATCAACTGACTGCCACAACGTTTTGCGACTGGTGACCGTCAATAAAGGCATCAACTCTGGCGATAATGCCTGCGAAACCGAGTCATCTTTCGATTTCACTTGCTTTAATGCCGAAAGATCCAGTAATTCCATGTCCAGACGGATTCTGTCAGTGCCAGTAAAACCGGCAGGAATCTGGATGCTTCCCCTTGCAAATGAGCTGACTATAGCCCCAGTCCAGTCATTGCGATCGCGCTTCAAAGCCAGATCGAAAATGCCGATATCGGTTTGCTTCCACAACGCATGATCGCTATGAATCTTCAGCTCCCTAACACCATTTCCTGCGCCTTGGGCAACCGCCAAACCTAGCCAGTCTTGTAAAGCCAGACGCTCGCGATTGATCTCCAGCCTTAATCCGGCATTCTGGGACTGGGCGACTTCACCGGCACCGACCAGCACATGCCCTGAAAAAACAGTCTTTTGCCGGGTATCCAACTGCATCGCCGCTTTCAGTTTATTGTCATAATTTAACAGCATCGGCAATAGCCGTTTATCGCCCAAACTGAATGTCAATGACAACGGCACACTTTGTTCCCGGGTCTTAGCCAATGCTTCCGGTAAATCCAGGGATACACCGAATAGCGTCGACTTCACAACAAGCTCTGGAGATGCATCCCCGTAAGGCAACTCCAGCTTCAACCGATACTCTGTCGCCCCGGCAGCGATACTCCACCAGGGCAGGTCAAATTGCGCCTGTAGGTCGTCGATACCGACTTTACCCGCAACATTGACGCTGGTTTGGCTATCCGAACTTTCAATATTGATTTGTATCGGATGACCCAAGGCTGCTGCGTGAATGGTGTCACTAAAAACGCCCTGCTCATCGAACTTGAGTTGTCCATTAATTTTGCTAACCGGCAGATCCAGCGATTTCACTGTCAAGCTGGCATCTTTCAATTGCGCCATGCCATCTACCTGGGTAGGCGCACCGTCAACTAAGGGGATTTTAAGGTCCAGCACTACCTGGGTATTTCCCTGAGGAGCAATAGCTTCCAGCAGCGAATCCACCGGCGAACTCAGCGGAGTATGCTGCATAAAAGCCAAAACCTGACCGATCTCCGCTTCAGCTTCGCCCTGAATCAGTAAATGTTTGCTTTTATTCAGCGATGGAATGGCCACCTCGGCTTGTTTAATGATCACCTGAGCGGACTGTCCTTGCAGGACATTAACTTTTAGACTTCCCTGTGAAAACATGACTTCGGCATTCATGCCGGTTATGTGCGGCCATTCCGAATCATAAGACAGATCAAACTGCTCGCCATTAAATACCGCTTCAAAAATACCCGGCGCACTGGTAAATGGAAAATCGTTCAGATTACCATAGACCAACACCCCGCCGTTAGTCATGCTCCCGCTAATAATGGCATGATCCAGCCAGGCAACGACATCTTCATCCATAATGCCCACCGGCAAATAATGCGTGACCTGACGTGCGTCTGCGCCGGAAAATGAACTTTGCAAATCCATAAAAACAGGTTTACCTGCTTCGGGAATATCTATGCGGAATCGACTTTTGCTTTGAAAAGTCAAGGAATCTAATTCAATCATTTGGCTGGATACGGACCAGACATTGTCTGCCCGCCGCCAGTCCAATATGCCTTGAAGACGATCAACCGGCAAGGCTTCACGAAACAGATCCGGTGCCGATAGCCAGGCACCTTTCGTCGTCAGGCTAATAGTGCCCTGCTTTTCACTGCCCTTTATTCGACCGGTCAAATTCTCTATGCCGGGTATCGACAACATCGGCGCAACACCAACTTTGGAAAAGCCGCCATTCAGGGCAACCGATTTTGCATCCAGATCGGTAAACAAAGAAAAATTCTCCAGCACGCCTTTTAACTGGGCTTGCACCAGCAATTGAAGCTGGTCATCAGCCGGGGGAGCAAAAAACTGCGCCAGCGCGGATGCTTCTTGCAAGTCCAGTTGTTCAACAAACAGTGCTATTTTAGCTAAGACATTATCATCCTTGTATTGCCCGGAAACGCTAAACACTGCGGAAGGCCATTTTTTAACGGTGCTTTTGGGGTTATCCTGGGTTTCCAGTGAAAAATCGTTCACATCAAGTTGCCACTGCTTGTCTGTGTCCAGAAAAGCATTATTTAGCCCCCAGTGAAACCGGGTTGTCAGCTGTTTAACAAAAAGTTTCTGCTTGTCCTGCCGAACCAGTGCCATCTGTTGAAGCTGTGCTTCCACATCCATAGCCACCAGTTGCGATTGCTGCCAATCGCCCCAGATTTTAAAATCACCGATGCCGGTATTGATATTGATTCGATCCCAAGCTGAAGCTTGACCAAGTGCTGCCAATTCAGACAACAAAACGGCTTTTCCTTCTATATAAACGCGCCCCTGAATGGTTGATGGCTCAAAAATATTGCCTTTAAAATCCATGGAAACCCTTAATGCATTACCGATTTTTTTCGGCAAATTACTAAGCATATTAAGCCGGTGATGCTCACCCTCATTACTGATCGCCAGATCTACCCCACTGAACAACAGCGGCTTACTATGACTGATTTCGTCCTGCCAGCTGATTTCGCTTTGCAGGACTTCGTATTTTCCGCCCTGCAACAGCCACTGAGGCTGCCCATCACTGGCTTTTAAGCCGACAATAGCAATACTGCCATCCTGTTGTCGTTTAATAGAGAGCTTGGCGCCCACCAAGGTAACCCAAGACGATGACAATAAATCCCTACGGGTCAACAGATCCAACAAATTAATGCCTAGACGTATTTCCGTAAACTCAATAGCCGGTTTTTCGTTGTCTGTAGGTGCGACGGATGACAAATCCGCCTGAAGCGGATTTGCGCGTGTAGCGCCCGAAGGGAATGGGCTTAGGACAGCCCGGGATGAAATGGCGATGTCTTTTAACACCAGCTGAGGATTAAATCCGCGCATATTTGCGCCCAAGCGGCCTATGGTTACCGGCGTACCGACAATTTCGCCGATATGGACGGCCAAATCAGACTTATAGTGTTCAATTCCGGAAAACAGCAGGCGTACACCGGTCAAACCGATAGCTGCCGCGATCAAAGACCAAAAAACAAGATGCCGCGTGGCCCGCTTAATATGATGGATCACGAAGAAAGGCTAAAGGCTAAAGACGAAGGGCGAAAGATTCATGGCTAAAGGCTTAAAATTGTAGACGTATTTCATCTTTTCCATAAAAAACAAAATCGTATAAACGAAGAACACTAAAAAAATATTTAATGAATTGAAAACCTTGTTTCTGTGAAGAAAAGTATTCCTGCATATCCTTCGCCCTTCGCCTTTCACCTTTCGCCTCAAAGCAAAACCACATCATACTGCTCCTGATTGTATTCAGCCTCGGCCCTGAACTTGATGCGCACACTCAAAAAGACTTCCAATTCAGCCAGCATATCCGCTTCCTCATCAAGCAGCATTTCCACCACTTCATTGGATGCCAAAACCAATATTTTCTGAACCTTGTACTGCCTGACTTCACGAATAATCTCCCGAAATATTTCCAGGCACATGGATTCCGGCGTCTTCAAAACACCTCGGCCGCCACAGGCGCTACAAGGCTCACAAAGGATATGCTCCAGACTTTCCCGGGTTCTTTTGCGCGTCATTTCCACCAAACCCAATACCGATACCTCGGTAATGTTGGTTTTCGCATGGTCTTTTTCTAAATGCCGTTCGAATGCTTGCAAAACCTGCTTTCTATGGTCCGCACTTTGCATATCGATAAAATCGATAATGATGATGCCGCCAAGATTTCGGAGCCTAAGTTGCCTGGAAATCGTCTGCGCCGCTTCAAGGTTGGTTTTGAATATAGTCTCTTCCAGGTTGCGACCACCGACATAGCCACCGGTATTCACGTCGAC
This sequence comes from Methylobacter svalbardensis, assembly GCF_037671525.1. Classification (NCBI taxonomy): domain Bacteria; kingdom Pseudomonadati; phylum Pseudomonadota; class Gammaproteobacteria; order Methylococcales; family Methylococcaceae; genus Methylobacter; species Methylobacter svalbardensis. Next base: position 4,459 of record NZ_JAWPOH010000018.1, on the reverse strand, counting down.
AGTGGTCATCGATTCGGTCTGGTCAAACACCAGATGTCCGCCCGATTTCAGGTTGACTTTACGTTCCAGCGCTTTTTGAATTTCATCTTCGACACTGTAAATATCGAATACCGGACACTCGCCGGTGTAATGTTCGATAACCGGCACGATTTCCGGCACAAAAATCTCCGCAAATTCAACCAAACGATGATAGGTTTCCCTTGAATCCACCCGGACTCTTTCAATACCCTCCCGATACAAATCCCTTAAGGTTCTGATGCTCAAGGGCAAATCCTTATGGATAAACTGCTTGGGCTTGGCATCGGCAATCTTGGCGGCTATCGACTCCCACAGTTTCAGCAGAAACGTCATATCGGCAACCAATACCGTCTCATCAACGCATTCGGCAGCTGTTCTTGCGATAAAGCCGCCGCATTGATGTTCCTGCCTGAAAGCGTCAAGACAGGCTCTTAAGCGGACTCGCTCCGTCTCGCATTCAATCCGCTGGGACACGCCGGAATTGTGCGCATACGGCATATAGACCTGGAACCGCGACGGAATCGATATTTCCGTGGTTAACCGTGCGCCTTTACTGCCCAAAGGATCTTTGAACACCTGCACGATAATATGCTGGCCTTCATGCAAATAATGCTCGATGTTTTCCGACGCTTTCTTTTCCAGATCCTTGGCGCACAAATCGGAAAGATGCAAAAACGCCGCCCTGGGCAAGCCAATATCGACGAAAGCCGCCTGCATACCGGGCAGCACCCGGCAGACTTCGCCCTTATAGATGTTACCGACCAAACCCCGCTGCCGGGTTCTTTCAATGATCAATTCCTGCAACACGCCGTTTTCAATAACGGCAACGCGCGTCTCAGGTGGAGTAACATTGATTAAAATTTCTTCACTCATTTAAAAAATTCTATGCCTTGTTTGGATAAAAGTTCTGCGGTTTCAAACAACGGCAAACCAACCACACCGGAAAAACTGCCGTTTATCGACTCGACAAATACGCCGCCCATGCCTTGAATGGCATAACTGCCGGCTTTATCGACCGGTTCTCCGCTCTGCCAATAGACCGCTATTTCGGATTCCGTCAACAGCCTGAAAGTTACCTCGGTAATACTTATCGCCTGACCATGCTCCCGTCCCCTTAACGAAATTGCACTATAAACCCGGTGCATTTTACCGGACAACTGCCTTAGCATGGCAACGGCATCATCACGATCTTTAGGTTTCCCCATAATCACACCCTCCAAAACCACGGCGGTATCCGCAGCCAAAACCGGCAAACTATCGCCCAGCTGGGCGATACAGGCCGCAGATTTCTCGGCGGCCAATCGTTGCACATAGTCCACAGGAGTTTCGTTAGGCAAAGGCGTCTCATCAAGATCGACCGGGTTAACCCGGTAAGTCACCTTGATCTGATCCAGCAATTCCTGGCGACGGGGAGAGGCTGAGGCAAGAATGATCTGTGCTGTCATTAGCGATGATAGGGATGATTATGGAGAAGACTCCAGGCGCGATAAAGCTGTTCGGCAACAACAATACGCACCAGCGGATGAGGAAACGTCAATTTAGACAAACTCCATGATTCCCGCGCCAGTTGTTTGACTGAGTCCGCCAGACCTTCCGGTCCGCCGATTAATAAGGAGACATGCTGCCCGCTTTCCAACCAGCGTTGCATCGCTTCTGCCAATTCATGGGTCGTCCATGATTTTCCGGGGATATCCAACGTTACAATATGTGTGCTTTGAGGGATTGCAGCGATCATCCGCTCGCCTTCCTCTTTGACAATCCGGGCGACATCGCTGTTCTTGGTGCGCTTTCCCGGCGCAATTTCCTTAAGTACCAGCTCACATTCACGAGGCAAGCGCTTGGCGTATTCAGCGTAGCCTTGCTGCACCCAGCCCGGCATACGGTTTCCTACTGAAATCAGATTTATTTGCATGCGGTGCAGGATACAGGAGAACAGGCTTCTGATGCAATGCAGTCTACTGGCAGCCCTATCCTGCAACAAAAATAGCTGGCTAAAAAACTTAAGGAATAGACTTATCAGCCGCTACACTGACAAACCGACACAGGAGTCAGTACCGTGAAAATCAAATCCTTAAACCTAGCATTCGCCGCGCCTGCTCCCGGCAGGCGTACGGCATACACACCATCCCTGGCGATCGCCGCGCTTGTTCCTGACAAGCGTACGGCATACACACCATCCCTGGCGATAACAGGGTTAGTTATCAGCTTATTGATGACCGCCTGCACTACTGCCAAAGCACCGCCGCATGCATTTCCACCACAGAAAACCCTAAGCGCCATAGGCTATGGCACAGTCGAAAAATCCGATAAGTATTCACGTTCGCAAATTAAGTTAATGGCCATGCGGGCATCCAAAATGGATGCTTACAGAAGCTTGGCCGAGCAACTTAACGGCATTCAATTACGCGGTCAGACTACAGTCGAAAATATGGAAGTCAGCCATGACAGTTATCAGATTTATCTTAATGCCTATTTGCACGGAGCCAGAGTAAAAAGAACCTCGGCTATTGGCAGCGACATCTATGCCGGCGACGATACCTTTGAAACGGTTGTGGAGCTGGATTTGACACCAAGATTCTATGAATGCATTAACGGTTCAAGCGAACTGATTAATCAGTGCCTTCAACAAAACCCGGAAACTCCGGCACTCGGTTTTGGCCATACCGTACCCACAACCGTATCGAGCAATAATCCAGGATGCAATGCCATTGATTGTTACAACTATCCTAGTACTAAGGGTTTTAATCGACAATAATCCTGGTCAAAATCATCCTCGCCATTTTGATCGGGTACTGCCACAAACACACTCTTTTGAAAATCAACATAAATAGCATTTAAGGGCTATTATGCAGTGTCGTAATTATTCTCAGCAACTAACCGGTTTGATGAATGACAAAAATATTACTCAACTGCATATTGGTATCGCTGTTTTTGTCAACGCTATCGTGCGCCAATGTTCAGCCTCAGGCTCGCGCTCATGTAGTTACCGTTGAAGGTCAGGCTGCCATTAGCAACGGCATGCCGCTATTAGCTAAAAAACAGGCTTTGCAGGATGCCATCCGCCAAGCATCTATGCAATCGTCCACTAATATTCACAGCCGGACTTTAGTCGATCAAAATAACGTTTCATTCGATACGGTTTCGATGCGCACTGCGGCCGCTGTGAGCAATACTAAAATTATCAAAGAATGGACCGCCGATAATATCTATCATGTTGTCGCCATGGTGGAATTATCTGCCGATAACTCCTGCACACCCCACTATCGCAAACGCATTATCGCAACCGCCTTTCCTTTAGTTAAACAAGAACAGGTAATTGGCTACGAAACACAAGATTTATATGGCGGTATTCCACGGGAACTTAACAATCTTTTAATGGAATCCGGCGAATTTATAGGCAGTAATGCCACCCATATCAATCTATATCCAAGACCCGACTTGGCTCCGGAATTACAAGACCGCACCGCCTATCATCCGTCAAAAGTCATGCAAATAGCCGCAGCAAACGGCGTGCAATTTGTGTTGTCCGGTGTGATTAGAGATCTGGAGGTCGAATCCAGCGAATACATGAGAGGCGCGGGACCTTTGGCATTTGCCAGAAGTTTGGCTCGCGATGTCGTAGCCAGGCGAGGCATAGGGATTGATGTTTATGTACATGATGGATATACCGGCGCATTGCTGTTCCAGCAGCGTTATGTTGATAATGTCATCGGCGATGTGTTCATACCCGCAACTTATTCGGTAGGCAGCGAGCGCTTTAACGCCACCTCGACCGGCGGAAAAATAGCTCAAATTATCAATCAGGCAAGCACCGATATTCGTCTTTCTTTAAGTTGCTACCCCTTTACAACACGTATTATTGAAATCAAGGATGATATGGTGTTTATTGATGCGGGAGCCCAGGAAAGACTTAATGTCGGCGACCAACTGGTGGTTTATAGTACGATGGGTAATGACTTACATCTTGATGGCGGCCTTAGTTTTATAGGTAAGGACAAACAAGCCGTCGGCATATTAACCATCCGCAATATCACGCCTCGTTACGCGATAGGCAAATTGGAAATCCCCGCTCGTGAACTGGGAGTCAAGGTGGGCGACTGGGTAAAATCCTGGTAAATAGCTTATGACAAGCCAGCCTTGCTATACTGACAGTTATAGACTATACATTTGTATTCACATTCATTTTCACCCGAGTTTATTATGGAAATTAAATCTAGTTTTTTAGGCGAACAATCCATCGATTCCAACACCATCATTACCTTTCCCAACGGCATACTAGGCTTTGAAGATCAAACTCGTTTCAAGCTATAGACTTCCAGAAAATTAATTTCCAAAACAGTAAAAAACTCCTTTGAAGATATACTTATTTCTACTGAAAAAACTTAAAGGAGCACTTAAAATCATAACGCTAAGCTTTTCGAATTCAATTGTACAAAAACTG
>NZ_JAWPOH010000017.1:0-75326 GCF_037671525.1 Methylobacter svalbardensis | reverse complement strand
CCTGATTACAATCCCATCGAGAAACTGTGGAAAAATACAAAACGCGATTCAACGCACATGAAGTATTTTAAAACTTTCGAAGATCTTTATGACTCCGTCATAACAACTTTCAAGACGTATATGCAAGATGCCAGTAAAGTTTTGTGTGTCATGAAGAAAATGCGTGAAGATTTCGCAATCCCTGCGTGAATTTTACTGTAGTGGCTTGGAAATTATTTACCTGAGAAACTATATTTCATCAGGAAGGCGACAATCCCCTCATTTTCTGGCTGCAATCCTTAGATGATGAATCCCTTACCTTTTCAGTTGCACAGCCGTCTATTTTCAACATCAATTACAACTTTGTATTAAACGATGCAGAAGAAGCCACGCTGGGAATTGAGGATACCGCTGACACGCTTATTCTGATAATTCTACACAAGGACGAATCTGACCAATCGACTATTAAAGGTGCGATTAAATCGCCATTAGTGATTAACTGCACAAAGAGAATAGGCCTACAAAAAGTGCTGGTTCAAATTGATCAAAGCACAACGCTGACTGAAGCCGGCAATGAAATTAATGTTTTTGAAAGCGCATAACGCCAACAACTAATGGATATTTCTTCGAAAAAAGAGCGTTATTCGATTTTTCAGCGATATATCTAAGCCGTTATCTTGTTACTGCCGCTTTTTAGCGGCAGCAACAATTAACCAATCGTCGACTAAGACAACAACAATCCGTACCCGAACGTTGTGTGTGAAGATTTAAAGCGCTATGGGTTTCCAGTCAGTAAAAAGCGTCAAAACCCACCCGACTGGTAATACTACCTATTGCTTTGAAGCATAACTTATTTTAATCTGCGAATATATTCAAAACAATACTCTCAGTACGAACGTATTTGCTTTACAGAAAACTAGGGTTGATTACCCACTATATTTTTTCATACAGCGGGATAAGACAGGAAATCAAGCAGCCTGAACGGGGATGGAACTGGCTGAACGCTGAACTTCGTTCTTTTCATTAAAATAAATCAGGGTAGGTTTATGACTTTCCGCTTCCTTTTGATCCACTATGGCAAATGCACAAACAATAATCAGATCACCGGGACACGCCAAGCGGGCAGCAGCGCCATTAACTGAAAACAAGCCCGATCCTGCTTCGGCACGAATGGCATAAGTGGTAAAACGCGCACCATTATTGACATTGTAAATCTGTATCTGCTCGTATTCTCTGATACCCGATAAATCGAGAAGATTGCCGTCAATCGCACAAGAACCCTCATAACCCAATTCTGAATGGGTCACCGTAGCTCTATGTAATTTCGCTTTAAGCATCGTGATTTGCATAATAAAAAACACTATAAATACCCTTGATAACCGAGCATTATCCATTAATAGCGACAATGCATCAACTTTTAGCCTTTAAATCCCTCAGCCTCCCTTTGACAAAAGAGCCTCTGAGTGGGATTGGGGATTTCTGGAAAAACAAACATTATCGATTAGCCGGGTTTTGCTTAAGCGCGCCGCCGCCAACAAAACCAACTCCACATCATCCTCGTCTGCTTTTTTTAAATCGCTCACCCTGCACACACTAAAATAATCCGGCTGAAAACCGGATTCCTGCAGAAACTGCATCGCCTTGCGCTCTATTTCCTGAAAAGACACTGATCCTGCTAAAATAGCATCACGCGCGACACATAAAGTTTGATAAAGTTTTGCGGCTGTCGTTTTCTCCTCGGCACTTAAATAGCCGTTTCTGGAACTCATTGCCAAGCCGCTTGCCTCCCGAACCGTTGCTACGCCAACTATTTCAACAGGAATATTCAAGTCCCTGACCATCGTCCGTATCACCGTCAACTGCTGAAAATCTTTTAAGCCAAATAAGGCGACATCCGGCTGCACGATGTTGAATAACTTACAAACAACTGTTGCAACGCCGTCAAAATGTCCCGGCCTAAACGCGCCGCAATACTCTTCAGACAGGCCTGATACCGATACGACCGTTTTGGCATCCGATGTATAAACGGCTGAAACAGCAGGTTGGAACAATAAATCCGCACCGCAAGCACTGAGCTTTTGCCGATCTTCAGCTTCGGTACGCGGATAAGTCTCAAAATCCTCGCCAATACCAAACTGGGTCGGATTGACAAAAATACTGACCACCACCCGATCGGCCTTCTTTTGGGCGTCATTCACCAGCGCCAAATGCCCGGAGTGCAGATTGCCCATCGTCGGCACCAATGCAATACTCTGTCCTGCTGAGCGCCATACTCTAACGGCATCGCGTAATTCTGCTATGGTATTAACTATGCGCATAAACCTTAAAAACTATGTTCAGTAGCAGGAAACAGGGATTGTTTGACCGCCTGATGATAGGCATGGATGGCCTCCTCGATATTCGCTGCGTCACTCATGAAATTCCTGGAAAAACGCGGACGCTTGATAGTGCCGATATTGAGCATGTCATAAAGCACCAGCACCTGCCCGTCGCAGTCTGCACCGGCACCGATACCGATAACGGGGATCGTTAACTGTGCGCTGATGTCCTTAGCCAAGGTTGCCGGGACGCACTCCAATACCAACAGTCCCGCGCCCGCTTGCTGTAATTGCTGAGCATCGGCAAGCATTTTTTCGGCAGCCGCCCTTTCCTTGCCCTGAACCTTATAACTGCCCAATTGATTAATCGATTGCGGCAACAAACCCAAATGCCCGCAAACCGGAATGCCCTGATCGACAAGAAAACTGACGCAATCGATTCTCGGCCCTTCCAGCTTAACCATTTGCGCGCCGCCAAGCTGCATTAATTTGGCCGCATTTTTAGCCGCACTAACAGGCGTGGTATAACTCATAAACGGAAAATCGGCGACAATAAACGCCCGCTGTCTGGCATTGCTGACGCACCGGGCATGATAAACCATGTCCCTAATAGTAACCGGAAGCGTTGTATGGTGTCCCTGGATAACCATACCCAGAGAATCCCCCACCAGCATCATATCGACACCTACCTTGTCGATTAATGCGCTAAAACTGGCATCGTAGGCGGTTAAACAAGAGATTTTCTCGCCGCGTTGTTTCATCGTAGCCAGATCATTAATCGACAACGGTTTTAGCGCAGCTGTGGAAGGATATTGATTCATTTTTAAAACTATTTAAAAATTAGAAAATAGCACTCGGCTGACATGGATTTGACGAATAAACACTAATAAAAAGGCGAAAGGCAAAGGGCAAAGGGAGACGCATAATTTTTTAGCCTTTAGCCTTTAGCCTTTAGCCTTTAGCCTCTAGCCTTTAGCCGCTTCAGTTCATTCATAGGACACTTAGCAAGCAGACCGGCAATATTGCCTTTTCCGGGCACCAACAATTGCGGAGCAATCTCATACAAGGGATACAAAACAAAAGCCCGTTCAGCAATGCCTACATGAGGCACTGTTAAATCAGGCAGCTCAATAATCTGATCGCCATAGATCAACACATCCAAATCCAGCGTTCTTGCTCCCCAGCGCTCAGATTTCCTGACCCGTCCCTGATCGTTTTCGATGCGCTGCAGACAACGTAGCAAATCTATCGGCGGCAAATCGGTTTTAACACCCATCACCGCATTAACGTAATCAGGCTGATCCTGCGGCCCCATAGGCGCGCTGTGATACAAACTCGAAAAAGCCAATTCCTGCACGCCGACTAGCTGCGTTATTGCAGTGCGCGCTGCTTGTATTTGCTCTACAGGGTTTGCCAGGTTACTGCCCAAACCTATATAAGCGACTACCCAATCAGTTACTGGATTTTTCATGATTCAATACATTAGGATTCTGTTTTTGGCGCGCTGTCTTTAGGCTTTCTATGGTAGCTTCTTTTGCGTCCTGTCTTATTACTTTGGGAATTGCGCGGAGGTTGAGTCATTTTTCTTTGTTCATTTTCACTGGCATTCTGATATCGAGCCCACCATGCAGCCAACTCCGGATCCGCCCCTCCTGTCTCGGAACGCAACAATAAAAAATCATAACCCGCTCTAAAGCGAGGGTGCCCGATTAAGCGACTGGGTTTGGAGCCAATACGCGCATTGAATTTGGGCTGCATATTCCAAACCTCACGCATAGCCATGCTGATATGACGAGGGAGAGCCGTACTTCTAATCTGCCTGGCAATGATTTCACTGGCCGCATCCTGATAGGCAACATATTCGACCTCGCCTTGCTTCATTTTTTCTTTGGCCAGCATCTGCACCGGTTCCCATAAAAAAGCCGCCAATAAAAAGTAAGCAGTAACCGTTTTGCCCTCGGCTATCCTGTTATCCGAATTTTCCAGCGCTTTAATCAACAACAACCGGGGGAAACCGTTTTCTTCGACTGCCAAACTGTTTTCTGTGGACGGAAACAGTACCTGGAAAAGCCCGTAATGCCTGAGCATTTCAAAAGTTTGCAGTGCATAGCCGAATAAAAATAACTTTATCGCTTCATCATAAAGCCGGGCGGACGGTATGCTGGCCAGTAACTGCGCATCATTGTGTATCGCTTTTTCGCATTCTTGATCCAGCTTGAAGCCGAGTTTAACGGCAAAACGCACCGCCCTCAACATGCGCACCGGGTCTTCACGAAAACGCATTTCGGGATTACCGATCAGTCTGAGCGTACCGGTTTTATGGTCAGCCATGCCGCCGACAAAATCCACTACCGAAAAATCTTTAATATTGTAGTAGAGCGCATTAACGGTAAAATCCCTACGCCAAACATCTTCCTCAATCGTACCGTAGACATTATCCCTTAATAAACGCCCTTCCTTGTTGAGCACCTGATTGTCGTCTTGCTCTTCTCCCGCACCTCGAAAAGTCGCAACTTCAATAATTTCCCGGCCAAAATGCACATGCGCCAGACGAAACCGGCGCCCGATTAATCGGCAGTTGCGGAATACTTTTCTAACCTGATCAGGATCCGCATTGGTGACGACGTCGAAATCCTTAGGCTCTCGTCCCAACAACAAATCGCGCACACAGCCGCCGACCAGATAAGCTTCGTAACCCTCCCTTTGCAGACGATACAAAACCTTCAGCGCGTTCTCACTGATCTGGGATCGTGAAATATTATGTTCTGCGCGCGAATATATTTTGACTTGTGCGGCGACCGGTTCAGTTTCATTTCTGACTGAACTAATAATTTTTTTAAAGAAGTTTAAAATAGTCTTTACACCCTGCATTATTTTTCTAATTTTGTTGATTATATCATTGCTAATGAATTCTAACCCAATCCGCAAGTTTCTTTTACATTCCCCTTTTGAATGGAGTAAAATTACCACTCTGATTTTTTACCCGCAATGCTGATTTAGATCATATTGCCCACACTGGATAAAAGTCAGACAACCATTTTTTAAACATTCGCACAATCATTAGCGTGCTTGACTGGAATTGTTATGTTCAAAAAGATTCTTAATGGCTTAATTGACCAACCTTTGTTCACCAGCCTTTTTGCAACAGATTTCTTCATTCTTCTGTTTCACAGACCGCCATTCTTATTTTCTCTGGTAATGCTGGGAGCACTGATGGCGATGTGCATGTATTTTGGTCAAAAACTAACCTTATTTAAAATTTAGTTGGCCGTACCAACAAAGAGTACACGGCAAAAATCAGGTAATTATCTCATTGCTAAGCCTGGTTTTTTGCGTCGCCTAGCAGCTATGTTTTACGACCTATTGTTGCTAATCGCTGTTTTATTTGTTGCGACTGCACTGTTGCTACCTTTAAATGCAGGCGAGGCTTTCACAGCCCAACAATTCTTTTTCCCCCTCTATCTACTGCTAGTCAGCTTCTTCTTTTACGCCTGGTTTTGGACGCATGGCGGGCAAACATTGGGTCTGCGCGCGTGGAAAATCAAAGTACTCACCCTGGATAGAAAACCCATCACTTGGAAACAGGCCTTGCTCCGTTTCTCTATCGCCATTCTTTCATGGGGAGTTTTGGGACTCGGCATCTTATGGATTCTTATTGATAAAAATCAGCGCAGCTGGCACGATCATCTATCCAAAACAGCCCTATTTTTTGACACTCACGACTCAAATCATTAATCCATTACTCTTATAAAATACCAAATCGCATACTTTCCAGCCAACTAAATTTATTAGTAATGTCATCATGAATGGGTTTACCAAACTATTTTCCAAGCGCCGCAAGCGTATTGCCCCGGAAAAAAAACCAGACATCACTTCCCCCGATCATCCAAATAGCCTACTTAGCTGTTCGGAATCCGTCTTCACCGAACATAAAAAACTATCGCCGACCACGCTAAAAAAGCCGGCTCTACTCCGGGACATGGACGATGCCTATGTAGAGCAACTGGCTCACACTGCACTAAGCTATGTTCAGGCTTCCGTATTTTCAGACTCGGCCAGAAAACCAATAAACAACAAACTAACCCCGACTTTTCTTTGGACGTACTGCACAAAGCCAAGCATCGCATCAATGCAGCCATGAACTTTCTTTCCTGATACCACTATGAATAATCCTTTATTAGCTAACACCACACTGCCGCTGTTTTCCCAGATTAAACCGGAACACGTAGTCCCGGCCATCGACCAACTCTTGGCCGAAGCCCGCTCGTCCGTTGATCAGCATCTTCAAGCCACACAATACTACACCTGGAAAAACCTGATCGAACCCTTGGAAGATGTCGACGATAAGCTCAACAAAGCCTGGTCTCCGGTCAGCCACATGAATTCGGTGGTCAACAGCGACGAGCTGCGCGACGCGTACAACGCCTGCCTGCCCAAGCTCAGCGCCTATTCGACTGAAATGGGCCAAAACGAAGCCTTGTTTAAGGCTTATCGTTTTATCGCCGACAGCGATGAATTTGCAACATTGGACACCGCCCAGCAGAAAATCATCCGCAACGCGTTAAGAGATTTCAAACTGTCCGGCATCGATCTGGATCATGAAAAAAAGCAGCGCTACAAGGACATCAGCCAGGAATTATCCGCTCTGGCCAGCAACTACGAAGAAAACCTGCTGGATGCCACCAATGCCTGGAGCAAGCTGATCAGGGACGAACAGGATCTGGCCGGACTGCCTGAATCCGCTTTGGCCCAAGCCAAACAGACCGCCGCAAGCCATAACGAAAGCGGCTGGATGATCACGCTGCAATTTCCATCCTACATTTCGGTGATGACTTACGCCGACAACCGCGAATTGCGCCGCGAACACTATGAAGCCTTCGCAACCCGCGCGTCAGAGCTAGGTCCGCATGCAGAACAGTGGGATAACAGCGAAAACATGGAAAAAATCCTGGCCTTGCGCCACGAAAAAGCCCGTTTGCTGGAGTTCAACAACTACGCGGAACTGTCGCTGGCGGCCAAAATGGCTGAAAAGCCGGATGATGTGACCGATTTCCTGGAAGATTTGGCCGACCGATCCTGGCGACATGCACGCAAGGACTTGGCCGAACTGCGCGAGTTCGCCAAACAGCACTACGGCATTAACGACCTGCAATCCTGGGATATGGCCTATTTTTCGGAAAAAATGCGCCAGCATTTTTACCAGCTGTCGCAGGAAGAAGTTAAAACCTACTTTCCGATCACCCGCGTCCTGCCCGGCCTGTTTGCGATCGTCGAAAAACTGTACGGCCTGCAAATATCCGAGCTTACTGGCTTTGACAGCTGGCATCCCGATGTGCGCTTTTTCGAGATTCATGACAAACACGGCCAGCTGCGCGGCCAGTTTTATCTCGACCTTTACGCCCGCGCCAAAAAACGCGGCGGCGCCTGGATGGACGACTGCGTCAGCCGCAAGCGCCGCGCCAGTTCCCAACTGGCTGACGGCATACACACCATCCCTGGCGATAAATTCGACGACACCATTCAAACCCCGGTCGCCTACCTGACCTGCAACTTTACGCCGCCGACCGGCGATACACCAGCATTGCTGACCCATGACGAGGTTACCACGCTGTTCCATGAATTCGGCCACGGCTTGCACCATATGCTCACCCAGGTCGATCATCTGGGCGTCTCCGGCATTAACGGCGTGGAATGGGATGCGGTCGAACTGCCCAGCCAGTTCATGGAAAACTGGTGCTGGGAAAAGGAAGCGCTGGCGCTGATGTCCGGCCATTATCAAACCGACGAAAAATTGCCGGATGCCTTGTTTGATAAAATGATCGCGGCAAAAAATTTCCAGGCCGGCATGATCATGGTCAGGCAACTGGAATTTAGCCTGTTCGATTTCCGAATCCACCGCGACTACGACCCTGAAAAAGGCGGTCGCATCTATGAAATCCTGGAACAAGTCAGGGAACAAGTCGCCGTTGTCCGCCCGCCAAAATTCAACCGCTTTGCGCACAGCTTTTCACATATTTTTGCGGGCGGCTACGCAGCGGGTTATTACAGCTACAAATGGGCGGAAGTGTTGTCCAGCGACGCTTTTTCGCTGTTTGAAGAAAAAGGCATCTTTGACCAGGAAACCGGCAAAGCCTTTTTGACCAACATCCTTGAAAAAGGCGGCAGCCAGAACGCGATGGAATTATTTATCAACTTCCGCGGCCGCAAACCCAACATTGATGCCTTACTCAGACATAACGGCATCGCGGCATGATCTACAAAGACCTGCGCGACTTTATCAAGCAACTGGAAAAACAGGGCGAACTAAAACGCATCACCGTCGAAGTCGATCCCTATCTGGAAATGACCGAAATCTGCGACCGCACCTTAAAAATGGGCGGCCCCGCGCTGCTGTTTGAAAATCCCAAAGGCGCAAATATTCCGGTGCTGGCCAACCTGTTCGGTACGCCGCGCCGCGTCGCTATGGGCATGGGCGCTGACTCCGTCACCGAGTTGCGCGGCATCGGCGAACTGCTCGCTTACCTGAAAGAACCCGAGCCGCCCAAAGGCATGAAAGACGCCTGGGAGAAATTCCCGGTGTTCAAGCAAGTGCTGAACATGGCGCCTAAAATAATCAGCTCCCCGCCATGCCAGGAACTGGTTCGGGAAGGCGATGAGATTGATCTCGGCGATTACCCTATCCAAACCTGCTGGCCTGAAGATGCAGCACCCTTGATTACCTGGCCGCTGGTCATTACCAAAGGCCCGAATAAAGACCGGCAGAATTTGGGCATTTACCGCATGCAGGTCATCGGCAAAAACAAAGTCATCATGCGCTGGCTGGCGCACCGGGGCGGCGCACTGGATTTCAAGGAATTCCAGGCCGCCCATCCCGGTAAGCCCTTCCCTGTTTCCGTGGCCCTGGGCGCAGATCCTGCAACGATATTGGCCGCCGTCACGCCGGTGCCGGACTCCCTGTCCGAATATGCGTTCGCCGGTTTATTGCGCGGCAGCAAAACCGAAGTCGCCAAATCGCTGATTAACGATTTGCAGGTTCCGGCCAGCGCTGAAATCGTGCTGGAAGGCTTTATCTACCCCAATGAATTCGCCGCTGAAGGTCCTTACGGCGACCACACCGGCTATTACAACGAAGTCGCCGATTTTCCGGTGTTCACGATCGAACGGATCACCCAACGCCAGGCGCCGATCTATCACAGCACTTACACCGGCAGGCCGCCCGACGAACCGGCCATCCTGGGCGTTGCGTTAAACGAGGTCTTCGTGCCCATTCTGCAAAAACAATTCCCGGAAATCGTCGATTTTTACCTGCCCCCGGAAGGCTGCTCGTACCGCATGGCCGTGATCAGCATGAAAAAGCAGTACGCCGGTCACGCCAAACGCGTGATGCTGGGCACTTGGTCGTTCCTGCGCCAGTTCATGTACACCAAGTTTGTGATCGTCGTCGATGACGATATCGATGTCCGCAACTGGCAGGACGTGATCTGGGCGATGACCACCCGCATGGACCCCGCCAGGGATTTGACCATACTGGAAAACACGCCGATTGATTATCTCGATTTCGCCTCGCCGGTTTCAGGCCTAGGCTCCAAGGTGGGCTTTGACGCGACCCATAAATGGCCCGGTGAGACCAACCGGGAATGGGGCAGAACGATTGTTATGTCGCCGGAGGTGATCAAAAAAGTGGATGAGATGTGGGATACTTTGTTTTAAATCTTAGATTCAACTCATAAGTGCGAGCAGTTGGATTGTCTGCCAAAGCATAGATAGGCATCATATATCGCCGTCATTCCGGCAGGGATTGCCGGAATCCAGAGCACAGGGATGTGAACGACAGATCAAAAAGTAGTCTCGCGTGACAAATGAACTGCGTGAGCCCCTTCACAAGACTTGTGGCCCGATTTAGCATTACCATCCTTGGCTTCTGGATCCCGACAATCTGCCGGGATGACGTGCTTTGTAGATTACTTAGGGCCAGCTATCAATCCGTTCGTTCAGTTCTGGCATAACTATAAATCATGCTATATGATCATAAACAATCCTCAATAAACCGGAGTGGCAATAATGGCAACCGAAGCATTTACTATTAGAGCTGAAACAGAAATCGTACATAAACTGGACGACCTAGCTGGATCGCTAGATAAATCGCGGAATGACCTAGTCAATTTAGCCATAAAGGAATACCTGGAAACACACGCTTGGCAAGTTGCGAAAATCACCCAAGGCATCGCTGCGGCAAATCGAGGCGAATTAATCGACCATGACGATGTCATGAAAGAAATAGAAGACTTGATTGAACGTAAAACAAAAGCTAACTCGTGAAAATCGTCTGATCCGAACCGGCCCGCCAAGATTTACGCGACATCTTTCTCTATATTGCCGAAGAAAACCCGAACGCCGCCCACATATTACTTTCCGAAATTAAAGAACAAGCCATTCTACTTCAAGACAACCCGCTCCTAGGACGGATTGGCCGCATCGATGAAACGCGCGAATTGGTTATTACTGGAACCCAATACATTTTGCCGTATCGTGTGCAAGAAAACCAAATTCAGATTTTGGCCGTTTTTCATACGGCAAGAAAATGGCCGGTGACTTTCGAATAAACCATAGAGAAGTTTAGCGTCACTCAACGTGCTTGGACTCATGTAGAGCAACTTAAATAAAAACACGGAAAGAAATTAATGTCTGACATCTCATCTATTGAACGACGCAAATTAGAACGGCTCTTCTGCATGAGCAGTGGTTACGTGCTGAACTTCTCTGATCGCACATTCGGCGAATTCTTTGACGAGCACACTCGTTTCGACATTGACGCGGACACCTACCGAGAGCGTGGCACGTCCAAGGCAAATCGCTTGCGTTGTTTTTGGTCTATTGAGGCCAATCACGTTGTCGGCAAGATCATTGAGGCAATGATTCTGTACGGACAATCTGAAAGCTGCTTGTTTAACGAATTAGGTTTGACCGATGAATGTTGGAAGATTGCCAAACGCTTATTGCTTGATACACCTGTAGCTGAACTGGACGCATTAACGGCCACCGTGGATGAACGTGATTTCGAAACGGTTGCACAGCATATCCGTGAAGCCATCGAGAAGAATCAGCCAGAGGCTGCGCTGGATAGACTGCATACCTTTGTTATTAAGTATGTTCGCACACTTTGCGAAATGCGAGGCATTGAGGTCAATCGAGACAAGGCTCTGCATAGCATTTTTGGTGAGTATGTGAAGCGCCTTCGAGATGCAGGCCACCTCGAATCCTTGATGACGGAACGAATCATTAAATCCAGTATTTCAGTACTGGAAGCTTTCAATGATGTCCGAAACAACAAAAGCCTTGCGCATGACAATCCAATTCTCAATTACGAGGAAAGCCTGTTAATTTTCAATCACGTTGCCAGCTCGATCCGCTTCATTAAGTCACTTGAGACTAAGATAAAGTACGATCTTCAGCCTGTGACCACAATGGATGCCGATTTGCCATTCTGATAATGGTAGTCCTGTAGGCTTATTCCGGCACAACAGCTCGACAAACTGGAACACCCAGCAATACTACTGCTTCTCCGTACTACAAGTCGCTAGGCTTCAACCCGGTATGTTTGGAAATGCGAGCCAGCATACGAGGACCGATTTCTTCGCTGTTATGAAAAGCGAATACGAAATCGGGCCAGCCGGTTCGAGCTAATGTGAGATGCGATCCTGATTGACGCTTGATTTCCCAGCCGATGCTAAGCAGCGCGGCAAGAACACGTTTGGCCTTTGCCGAAGGCCATTGACTCATGCGGCAACGAGTTCAATGTTGATTGGCATGGGACGGTTTTCCCCTGTTTCGATGCGCTCGGCCAGTGCGCGAAGGGCTAGTATTTCAGCTTTGGCCATTGCCTCTTCAGCAGTAGCGCCATAAGTTAATACGCCGGGAATTTCGGGAACCTCTGCCAACCAGCGTCCATCGTCTTCACGCTCATATTCAATATGAAAATTCATGATGCCTCCAAAGATGAAAGTGTTTGTGCATTCTACACCTGTGAATAAAACAGGCCTAACAGTTGATGATTAAACTGATTTATAGCATTCTCACGCTGAGCGTCGTTACCTCACTTCAAATTAGCACAGCAGTACCCTAAATTAGCGATGCAATATCAAGGATTAATGGGCGACAGCCCCTTTTCTCCACGTTTTTATGCAATGCCGGCATCTGCCGGATAACCAAAAACCAGCGAAATAGGTTTGGCTTTGAACAGAGTATTTACGCGGCTTAACTTTTATCCTTGCCGAGATTAAAAATAATTTGCCCCGCTCGTAATGCCTGCTTTCGCCATTGCCGCCAGTAATTTTCAGATTGCTGCTGACGCAAACAGCGCAAGTAGCGCACCCTTTGAGCCGCATTAAGATGTTCGTGAATCAGCGGCATCAAACCGTCTTCGATGTTGTAAGCCGGTTTTTCAGGGGCAAGACAAACGGGGACTATGCAGTCCAGTGATAAACTCAAATCGTGGGCCATCGCCTCACAAGCCTGTCGAATACTGTGTGCTTTGGCGTTGTCCGGTTGTTGAATATTGTAGGGAGGATTCCATTCACGGACCGGGCGTAAACGATCGCAATGCGTCGCCACCGCGATGATAACCGGCAAGGCTTGATTGGGGCATTGCTCCTGGAAATAGTGGCGAATAGCATTCAGTTGTTGCGTATCGACTTGGCGGGCGGCTTGCGCGGCATTGCAAACCATTAAAATCACATCGACTTTTGCCCATTCTTGCTTTAATGCCTCAGGTGCTTGGCCGTGCATTAAGCCACCATAACCGGCGCTGTCCAGTATGATGGCTTGTTGCAGGCCATCTCGCTCAAGCAGGTAAGGGGTAATTTCTGCGGTGGTCGGCAAGAATCCTTCCGCACTTTTTATTTCGCCAAATAAGGCGTTAATTAAGCTGGATTTACCGCTGCTGACTTGGCCTAAAACAAGTAGACGAAGCGGCTCTATCGACTGGTTATGCGCTACGCTTTCCGCAATGTCTTGTTTTGAGGCGGCGGTTAATCTGTCAGTCGGGACAATATCATCCAAGGTTAATTGACCGCTGTAGAGTTGGATCGCGTAATAGCCGAGCTTGTTAATATAAGCACTAATCAAGCGTTGTGATATTTCATTGGTAACGGTATTTAGCCCTTTGTCGAATAATACACTGCGTGCTTTACCCAGCGCTGCGCCTGCCCAATTAAATAGCCAATTCCCGACATTGAAAACCGATTTAAGTTTATTCAAGGTATCGACGGCCTGCTTGGCGCGTAATAAATCGCCGACTCTCACCGCATGACTACCGGGAATTTTGTCTAATACATCGTGCTGAATATCCTCGCAGACCAACACAATCAGCTTGAGCAAATACGGCAGCGGAAACTCTAAAATAGGGTATCTGGAATCGGCATGAAAGTGTCGCGCAACCAGCGTTAATACTTCATTAGTCAGTTTTAAGGCTTTGCTTGAGTTCGTCAATAAATCCGATTCTGTTTGCCAGCGTTCGGTTAATGGCTTAAGTTCTTGCCACGCCAGTTGGGCTTTATCCGACCAGTTTGGATTAGGCTGAATCTCAATGGGCTCTACTAACAACGGCTTTGCGCTATGACTGCGCCAATGCAGCAGGCCATAGACCAGCGCAATGTTCGCCGATAAGATGCCCATGCCCTGATAAATCCAACCCTGTTGCCATAACCAGTAACCGCCCAAGCCTATTAACGCCAGCCAGGGCATTAAAAACACCACCGCCAGCATAATTCCAAAGCGCGTTACAGACACCGGCATAAGCTAGGTTCCCTTGTTTTTGAGCAATTGACGCGCATGGACGAAGGCTTCGTCGTAAGCTTGTTTTAACGTCGCATGGTCAGGTAATGCGCCTCGTTTTACGCCATACAAATACACGCAAAAAGCCTTGCCCAGTGCATAGGTCATCGCTCCCGAATAAACGCCCGCCACCGCCGAACCGTAAACAGGGACAAATTTAAGCAGTTCCCGTCCCAATAATCCTATACCGACACTGACGCCGATCAGGCTGGTAAATTCGGCATAGAGTCTGCGGGTCAATTCCAGGCCATAAATTGTTGCGATGCTGTGAAACAGTTTGGCCTGCACGGCCAGCACTAACGGCAAACCGGCCAGCGGAATCGCGCCCATGCCGACATTAAGCACCGCGTAACCGATCAAGTGCGGATGAGCGTGTCGGGCATGAAAATCCAGCAATTCCTTATGCTGCTCGGTACCGCGCAATAAGCCGATCACGCCCGCCGGCAACACCCTTTCAATCGTGTCCCATAACGCATCCAGCCCGTAATCGGCAGGCTCAAAACCGTCTTCAGGCAGCGTGAAATCAACCGGCACAAAATGCACGGGCACCGACTTGAACCAGTCGCGTTGATGTAACAGCACTTGCGCCAACGCATGAGGCACTTGCGACGGAAATGGTGTTTGTCGGTAAGGATACGGCTGAATATGCCCGGCATCGCCGGCATAGCCTTCGTGCAAGGCGGTTTGCACCACGATGACAGGCCAGTCCGGGTGCTGCTGATGAATGGCCAGCACAGTATCGACCACCTCCGCTTGGTTCATGTCCAACGCCCGCAGCACCACGACCAATAAATGCGCCTGATTCGCACACCAGGCTAAGTCTTCGCCGGGATCATAAGCCGTTTCGCCCAAACCGCGCGTATCCAGAAAACGCATCATCGGATGGCTGGATGATGGAAAATCGTAAAACCGCGATCTTTTTGTACAAGCCTGAAAACCATTGCCGATTTCCGCCGTATCGCTGCCGGTTAATGCCCGAATCAGCGAGGTTTTACCGGCCTGTGTTTTGCCCAGCAGCCAAAAAACGGGAATCGGCAAGCGTTGATTGACTTCGTTGATCTTGACTTCTAAGCCGGTCGCTTTGGGACTGAATAGCGCATCGCCTAAACCTTTCCACGTCCAACTGCCGATGATATTCATAGGGGTAGCATAAGACTTTGCGGGCTTAATGTGATAATGATCATGCTGAATTCAAGCATATGTTATCTCCATAAAGTAAAAGATCGTCATATCCTGCCCTGATTAAATAAAGGTTGGGATATGATTTTTTTGATTTGCAAGGTGCTTTACATCGGCATGGGCAGACATTTGCTGCTGCGATATCTGCCTATAGTCCTTCGTGCTCTTCGTGGTAAATAAGACTTTTGAACGACTACTTACCAGACTATCAGGATATTGAATCAATCCGACTGACAATCGCGCTGGACGCCAGCTCCAGGCCCTGTTTATAACATTGGCTGGCCCGGTCTTTATCGCCTTGGGCAAACAGCAAATCGCCGAATAGTTGATAAGCCGAAACGGTAGGCTCTATTGAGATGCTTTTGTTCAGGTAAGTTTCGGCTTTTTGCTTATCGCCGCATTTCATGCTCAACTTGCCCAATACGGCCAGGAACACGGCATCCCTAGGGTGCATAGGCAACCACTGCTCGGCAGTTTCAAACTGCCTTGCGACATTAAGCGACTGGACATTGCCAAATAACACTACCAGCGTTTGATCCCAGGTTGTCGACAAGGCTCTGGCCAAGCCGCCTTCAACCTTTGCGCCTGCTCCTGCGTCTATCATCGCGGCAAAATAGATAGCCGAAACACCCTTCATCTGTCTTATGTAACTAGGAATTTCCGACCATAGCAATTCAATTTCCTCGACATTGCCTCGCTCGGCCGCCTGCTTTAACAATTTGCTGAATGCTTCGGTTTCCAGCAGTTTTATCTCGGCTTCCATCAGCACTTTATGGTTGTTCAATGACGGAATCAGTTTGCGAATGCCTTCCCAATCACCGGCCTGTTGATAGGCTTGGTGTAATAATTTTAATACGCTGGCATGAGTCGGATCGATGGAATGCAGACGTGTCAGCGTTTCCAGGGCTTGCCCGAACTGTTTTTCTGACAAATGCAATTCTGCCTGTGTCAGGCCTATCGCCACATCGGAACCCGGCGCGCCATCTGCTGCCTTTTTCAGATATTCATCCCTTTTATCGAACGCGCCACGGGACTGTGCGGCTCTTGCTGCGGTCAAATAATGAATCAACGGAGCGCCACTTTGTGAGGCATGCTTGATCAATACTTTTTCGGCTTTTTCCCAATTACCTTCCGCAGAATCGACCAGACCTGCAATCAGGGCTTCCTGGGAACGGTTAAATTTAATGTTTTTTCCTCGATTTTTAACTTGGCCCGGCAATCTGAACAACCAGCCTAAAAATCTGAAGAAGACATAAAACACAAAAAACGCCATGATCAAGCTAACCGCAAAAACGATTAGCGATGTTTCCAAGGACCAATGTCCTATGCCGATCAAGACATAACCGGGATTCTCAAATCCGCCCAGCCATTTATTGACTAAAAAAGCGGCAATAATGGCAACCAGTAGTGAACCCAAAAAATACATTATATTTTTCATCATGTACTCTCTGGATTATTGTGCGGCAGGTGCTGCTTCAACCGGCTGTCGCGCCGGTGGCTCAGCGGGCGGTGCTGCCTCTGCGGGTTTTACCGCTTCGACAGGCTTTTCGAGTTGAACGGGTTCGGTTTTTTCAGCCTGCGGCATGGCTTTATCAGCGTCCAGTCTCAGCTTGGTAATATCTCTAAGCATTTTCAGCGACAGACTGATGTCGGGAAACTGGCTGCGGATCTTAATGGCATTAAATTTGTCCAGTTCGGCAATAAAATTATTCGTCTGTGCGTCCTGGGCAAAATTTTTCTCGGCCCATTTTTTTGCATCAGCCAGACTCGATTGATAAAGTTGCTGATGTTGCTGAACGAGGGCAATTTTGGCCATTTCCAGCTTTACTCTTAACTGCTCACGAATAAACTGGGCTTGTTCCGGTGTTAATATTTCCTTAATCGGATGTTCGGTGTGCCTGATAGTGACTATCCCTTCCAGTTGATCTATTGCAGAGTCAAGCAGATTATGAGCTGCCTTATCGGTCGGCTCTTGTACTGCTTCGGGTTCAGTCAATGCTTTTCCTGTATACGGCAAAAACAAGACCAATGAATCGACCTGGGTTTGCAGTGATTGAATCGAAGCATAAATACCCACAGTATCGGCAACGGCAACACTGCGGATTGCCGTAATATCCTTGGCGATTTGTTCGCGTATTTTAAATACCCCGGCATCGCCACTTTCTCTCAGGCGTTGATCCGCCGCTTCCAATGCTTCGTAGGTCGTATTCACATCGCCAACTAAATGCAGGCGTTGATTGGCTACGCTTAACAGATATTCCGCATCGGCAATTAACCAGTCGCTACGGGTCTTGCCTAATTGACGCTGTACTTGCGAAATTGCGCTGTTTAATTCATTCCGTGTGCTGTCCAGTTTTTCGCTATGCAGCCGCGAAAAATCCGCCAGTGTTTTGGTAAAATGGGCATCTTTGCCGGCAACATCAGCTTCTACTGTTGCCAATTGCGATTGCATGGCGGCAAGTTGCATCTGATAACCGCTAATCTGTTTTGACAGCTCGATTAGATGCATATCGCCTTTATTAACTTCGCCACCTAGATTATCCTGTTGAGAGCGTAATTGCTGAAAAAGATAAAAACCGGCACCTGCCACACTGATAATAATGAGCAGCACAATGATGCCAAGCCAGAGCCCGCTACGCGACTTGCGAGGGGCGTTAGCAGGAACGGAAGTTTTGCTGCTATTTTCACTCACCTTTTGTTCTTGTTGTTCACTCACTTCGGCCACTCTATTCCCCTGTCACACACGTTATTACTGTCTCAAGAATTGCTGTATCGATAGGTCTATCGGTCACAGTAATTCGATTAAATCCCATATCGGCGGCTATGCACCTGATTCTATCGCTAACTACCACCAAGGGTATTAATGACAATAGCTTGTTGTTTTTTTCATCCAGCATGACATTCAAATTTTGCAAGGCTTCTGCACTGGTCACGGTAATGACATCCAGGCGATGTTGCGCAAGCAACTCGACAACCGGTGAACTATCAATACGGGGAATTATTCTTTTATAGACTTCCAGATAGTTAACTGCTGCGCCTCTGCTGCGTAACGTAGTCGCCAGCTGTTCGCGTCCACCTTTACCACGAACGATTAAAAAATCCTGCCCTTCGACCTGCTGTAGCTGTGGCATTGCCAGCAACGCTTCACTGTTATAAGTCTTTTCAGGCACTAAATCGACGGGTAACCCCGCCATTTTCATAGCCAGCGCCGTTGACTGCCCTACTGCGGCAAAACGCACAGATTTCATGAATCTTATTTTGCCACCATTCGCCTTTAGAGCAAAATTTACTGCATTGGCACTGATGAAAATAACCCAGTGGAAGCTATCCAGATTATCCAGCGTAGTTTTTATCGGTTCGGCATCATCCAGTGAAATAATCTCCAGCGTTGGAAACCGAACGGCTATGCCACCCCGCTGTTCAATTAAATGGCTCAGGTTTTCCGCCTGATGCTCAGGCCGCGTCACTAAAACATGCGCGCCATTTAAAATCATAATCAGTCAAACAGCGCTTGCAGAATTTTATCTGCGCCTTGAGCCAATAAGTCTTCGGCAATCATTGTGCCGATAGCTTCAGCTTTATCCAGTCCACCTGTCCGCTCAGACCGATAGATCACACTACCATCAGGACTGCCGACCAATCCGCGCATGAACAGTTTCTCACCCTGCAACCGTGCGAAACCGGCAATCGGCACCTGACAGCCGCCATTCAATCGCGCGCTCATGGCTCTTTCTGCCGCCAAACATAGCCCCGTTTCGCTATCATGCAACACGCTCAGCATCTGATTAACTTCCAGATCATCAACCCGACATTCTATGCCTATAGCGCCCTGACCGATCGCAGGCAAACTGATGCCGATATCCAGGCATTGGCTAATACGCTCTGCCATGCCCAATCTTTTTAATCCGGCTGAAGCCAGAATAATGGCATCGTATTCGCCTGCGTCCAGCTTGGACAGACGGGTATTCACATTTCCCCTTAACGACAATATCTCGGCATCGGGGTAAAGCTCTTTAATTTGGCATTGTCTGCGCAAGCTGCAGGTGCCGATTCTGGCATTAGCCGGTAAATCCTGTAAGGTCGGATAATGATTGGAAACAAAAGCATCGGTCGGATCTTCACGGGTCAAAATAGCTGACAAATGCAAACCCTCTGGAAACTCTACCGGCACATCCTTCATGGAATGCACCGCAATGTCGGCAGAACCGTCCAACATGCCTTGCTCGAGTTCTTTAACAAACAAACCCTTACCGCCAATTTTGGCTAAAGGTGCATCAAGGATCTTATCGCCCTGAGTGGTCATTTTAACCAGCTCAGTCCTGCAGCCCGGAAATGTTCGCTCCAGCAGCTTTGCAACGTGCTCCGCCTGCCACAAGGCCAGAGGACTCCTGCGCGTTGCAATACGAATAATTTTTTCAGTCAAAAGAACACCATTCATTTTTAACAATAAATGGCCTTATTGTAACCCGTGTAAGTTAATGACGGTTAATCGAACTTGAATTATTGCCTGTATCGAAGCAGGAGCCGCATATCATTGTGCCTAGGAGCGGAAGTTTTGCCTACAGGGATGTAGGTAAGGAGCGTTAGCAGGAGCGGAAGCTTTAGATGTATAATTTTAATAACAGCCACTTATAATGAAACTATCATGACCAACGTTAATTCCGACAAACTTTCCAGCGCCCGATTTGCCCAAGCAACCGATGCCTTTGTCGAGGTATTCACCGCTTCTGTCGACTTTGACCAGCGTATGGCGCAGCAGGATATTGAAGGATCAATTGCCCACGCAAAAATGCTTTGCTCTTGCGGCATTTTGACCGAACAGGAACGTGATGACATTATTAATGGTCTGGGCCAAATCAGCCGGGAAATCATTAAGGACGAATTTGTCTGGTCGATCAAGCAGGAAGATGTTCATATGAACATTGAAGCCCGCCTGACTGATTTAATCGGCATTGCCGGAAAAAAACTGCATACCGGGCGCTCCCGCAATGATCAGGTGGCAACGGACATTCGTCTTTACCTGCGCAGTGAAATCCAGCAAATTACCACTCAGCTCACGCGCTTGCAAACCGCCATTCTGGATTTGGCAGAACAACATGCCGACACCATCATGCCGGGCTTTACGCATTTGCAGGTCGCCCAGCCGATTACCTTTGGCCATCACTTGATGGCATGGTTCGAAATGCTAAGCCGCGATAGGGAAAGACTTGAGGATTGCTGCAAGCGCGTCAACATCATGCCACTGGGTTCAGCGGCATTGGCTGGAACCAGTTACCCGATAGACCGTCAGATGACTGCTGATTTACTCGGTTTTAGCCGTCCGTCAGCCAATTCGCTGGACTCGGTCAGCGACCGTGATTTTGCGATTGAGTTTACCGCAGCAGGCAGCTTGATCATGATGCATTTATCGCGTTTTTCTGAAGAATTAATCTTATGGTCCAGCGCCCAGTTCGACTTTATTGAAATGCCCGATGCCTTTTGCACCGGCTCTTCAATTATGCCGCAAAAGAAAAACCCCGACGTACCCGAATTGGTTCGAGGCAAATCCGGCAGGGTAACCGGCCACCTGGTTTCTCTGTTGATGCTGATGAAAAGCCAGCCTCTGGCTTACAATAAAGACAATCAGGAAGATAAGGAACCGTTATTCGATACCGCCGATACCTTAATTAATTGCTTGCGGGCTTATGCGGATATGGTTCCCCATATCGAAGCCAAAAAAGCCAATATGTATAATTCAGCTAAACGCGGCTTTGCCACGGCGACCGATTTAGCCGATTATTTGGTACGTAAAGGCATGGCTTTTCGTGATGCACATGAAGTTGTCGGTCTAGCTGTACGCCTAGGATTAGAAACTCAACGCGATTTATCGGAACTTCCCCTGTCAGAGTTACAGCATTTTTCAAGCTTGGTTACTGATGATGTTTTTGGCTACCTAACTCTGGAAGGCTCGGTCGCAGCGCGTAAACATATTGGCGGCACTGCTCCCGATACCGTTAGACTCGCCATTCAGACTGCAAGACAAAGCATCTACTTCTTGCCTAAATTTCTGTAGGCAATATTTAACCCGCCTAGATTTATTTCCTCGGCGAGGCCTGCTGGAATACTCAAAAATCAACAGTCGCTTTCCATCTCAATAGACTAATCGTCTTAATTTTTGATATAATTAACAAGTTTCTCGGAAGCTTTAGGGTTATCCGTTTTTGTAAGTTTTCATTTCATCATTCTGGAGAATATCTATGCCAATTAAAGTTGCAATCAATGGTTATGGTCGTATTGGACGTAATATCGTTCGCGCATTATACGAGGCAGGCCGCACCAATGAAATTCAAATTGTTGCAATCAACGATTTAGGCGACGCTGCAACCAATGCTCACCTGACTCAGTATGATTCAGTGCATGGAAAATTCCCTTTCGAAGTGAGCGTTGATGGCGATTACATCGTCATTAACGGTGATAAGATTAAGGTTTTCTCAGAAAGAGACCCTTCAAAACTGCCATGGAAAGAGCTGGATATTGACGTCGTTCATGAATGTACCGGTTTTTTCACCAGCAAAGCCAAGGCATCAGCTCATATCACTGCTGGCGCAAAAAAAGTTATTATTTCAGCACCCGGCGGCAACGATGTTGATGCCACTATCGTCTATGGCGTAAATCATGATGTACTGAAAGCTTCAGATACCGTTATTTCCAACGCATCATGCACAACCAACTGTTTATCGCCATTAGTTAAGCCATTACTTGACACCATTGGTGTGGTACATGGTTTAATGACCACCATTCACTCTTACACCAACGATCAGGTTTTAACTGACGTTTATCACAGCGATTTACACCGCGCTCGTTCAGCCACGCAATCCATGATTCCTACAAAAACCGGCGCTGCTGCTGCTGTTGGCCTGGTACTGCCTGAATTGGTTGGAAAAATGGACGGTTTCGCCATGCGCGTGCCGACTATTAACGTTTCTGTTGTTGATTTAACCTTTCAAGCAGGCAGAAATACCACCAAAGAAGAAGTTGACCAAATTCTGAAAACAGCATCTGAAAGCTCATTAAAAGGCATTTTGGAATTCAACACCAAGCCACTGGTTTCAATTGACTTTAATCACAATCCTGCGTCATCAATTTATGAAGCCTCATTGACCAAAGTCATGAATGGTAACTTTGTAAAAGTTCTAGCTTGGTATGACAACGAATGGGGCTTCTCAAATCGTATGCTGGACACGACAATTGCTTTAGTCAACGCTAAATAACGGATTTTCCACATAATGTTAAGAAGAACCAAAATTTTAGCCACACTAGGTCCCGCTACAGACAAGCCCGGCGTACTTGAAGGCATGTTTGCAGCGGGTCTTGATTTTGTTCGCATGAACTTTTCACACGGCTCTGCTCAAGATCACATCAACAGAGCCAACGCTGTCCGCGAACTTAGCTTAAAAACCGGCAGACTGGTGGGTATTTTAGCTGATTTGCAAGGACCTAAAATTCGTATTGCCCGCTTTAAAGACACCAAAGTATTTTTAAATGAGGGACAGAATTTTGCTTTGGATATCAACCTGGATCCACTGGCTGGCGATAATACTCAAGTAGGCATTACCTATGAACCCTTGGCTTTAGAAGTTAAGCCGGGAAGCAGGCTGCTACTGGATGATGGCCGTATCGTACTTGATGTAGTCAACGTTGAAAATATGCGCGTTAACTGTATTGTTATCGTTGGCGGCGACCTGTCGAATAACAAAGGTATCAACCTGATGGGCGGCGGCCTTTCTGCTGCGGCATTAACCGACAAGGACAAGGAAGATATTAAAACGATTGCGATAATGAAATGCGATTATGTCGCCATTTCTTTTCCACGCACCGCTGAAGATCTTCATGAAGCACGTCGCCTGTTAGTTGCCGCAGGCTGCTATGCAGGCATCGTGGCAAAGGTTGAACGGGCTGAAGCCCTGGATGTTATTGACGAAATCATTTTGGCATCAGATGCCGTCATGGTTGCTCGCGGTGATCTTGGCGTCGAAATTGGTGATGCCAACCTGCCTGCCGTGCAAAAAATGTTGATTAATCGTACTCGGTCGCTGAATCGTGTTGCGATTACCGCTACGCAAATGATGGAATCAATGATTGATAACCCGATTCCGACTCGTGCTGAAGTTTTTGATGTTGCTAATGCAGTTTATGACGGCACCGATGTCATCATGTTATCGGCAGAGACGGCATCCGGCAAATACCCGATTAAAGCCATTGAAGCCATGCATCGCGTTTGCGTTGAAGCGGAAAAACAGGCCAAAGTTCGCGTTTCAAGACATCGCGTTGACCTCCAGTTTGATCGCGTCGACGAAGCCATTGCAATGTCTGCAATGTATTTAGCCAACCACTCCAAAATCAATGGCATTGCTGCCTTGACCGAATCAGGCTCAACACCATTATGGATGTCCAGAATCAGCTCAGGTATTCCGATTTTTGCGCTCAGCCCTAATAAAGAAACGCTAGGCAAGGTCACCTTATACCGCGGCGTTTTTCCGGTACTTTTCATCCATGACCTTAGTGATCATGTTGAAGTCAACCGAGCGATCCTAGCTGAATTAAAAAGGCGTGGCGTAGCTGAGGTTGGTGACACATTTATCATCACTCAAGGCGATCTGGAAGGAATACCGGGCGGAACCAACGCTTTAAAAGTCGTCACGGTTGAACCTGACATAACCCATTAAAACCTTATTGGCTACTGGATAGCGCCTCTCTCAAAGAATTACACCTTCCAGTAGATGCCCCGCCTCAATGGCCTGGAAAATATTTACTTTTCAGGCCATTTTTTTAATATAAACTTTCAGAAAATTAATTCCCTAAACAAAAAATATCTCCTTTGAAGATATACTTATTCCCACTGAAAAACCATCAAAGAAGTATTTGAATATCATAATACTGCGCTTTTCAAAATCAATTGTAAAAAAAACTGCAAGAAACATATTAACAGCTGATGTTACGCACTCATCATCTAGAATCAATGAGTTACAATTTTTTGAATTCGCTACAACCATTGATTCTTTTGAACGCCTGCGTAATATCAGTAAACAGCTCTGAAATCAAGAAATATTCGTTATATTGGTTAACGCAAGCTTTACTCTGGTTTTTTTGAAGAAATAGGAATAAAAGAAATAGAAAATCGGATCTGGATGGACACAGGGCAAACGCATTAAAACATTCAGTCAAATGCGTAAGTCATCGTTCAATGCAGACCTATAGCACTGTTTTTTGCTGCTAAGCTTTGACACTTACTTTTGAAAATTATTTAGACAGATATGTCGAATGGTCGTCATAATAGCAGGCGCATTGCCCTTGCGAATTCGACTTTCATCCTCACGAAACATCACATCTAAGCACCAATGTAATCGATGGTGAATAGAGACCGCAGGAACTTCCCCCACACTCTCGCAGAACGGTACATGCAGGTATTTCTGGACGAAACCAGTGCCTCGCGACCGACAT
The DNA here is from genome assembly GCF_037671525.1 of Methylobacter svalbardensis. Taxonomy (NCBI): domain Bacteria; kingdom Pseudomonadati; phylum Pseudomonadota; class Gammaproteobacteria; order Methylococcales; family Methylococcaceae; genus Methylobacter; species Methylobacter svalbardensis. The sequence goes on along the minus strand of NZ_JAWPOH010000017.1, from coordinate 50,538 downwards.
GATCGCTATGGACGTGTTTTAGCCGGTGCCTGTCGCGTAGATACCCCCCGCCGGCATTGGCAGACGCTGACTTTTATTGCCGGCTTGCGGGCGGACCAACTCACGGCGCCCTGGCGCTTGAGTCAGGCCATGAATGGCGAAGCTTTCAAAGAGTATTTACACTCGCAGTTGGGTCTCACATTAAGACCCAGTGATATCGTCATCTGCGACAATCTTCCCGGCCCATAAAGCAGCGGACGATAAGGAGCTGATTGAAGCCAGAGGCGCGACGCTTAAATATCTGCCTGTTTATAGTCCTGGCCTGAATCCGATTGAACAGGTGTTTGCCAAACCGGACGCACTGTTACGCAAGTCGGCTGAACGAAGTTGCGACAAGCTCTGGCAGAGCGATCGGCCAGATCATGGATCATTTCCGCGCCGGTGAATACCTGAATTATTTTAAAAAATCGGACTATGCTTCTGGCTAACGAAGAAATGCTCTAGGTTTAAAATTCATCCAAAAAAAACCCCCGCTACCTATTGGTAGCGAGGGTCCTCTCAATCCCTTAGCTGATAGCCGAAATTATCAGCTAATTATTTCATTAAATGAAAGATGGAATTAATGGAGCGTCTACAGTAACCATTTGACGGTCGCCAGCTTCATCAAAGAAGAATAACAAACCAGCAAAACGGCTGTCTGGATCATAGATCAAGTCAGCTAAACGGTAAACTTCCCAAGCAGCGTCAGAAGCAGTTACTTGCACAGTTCTTGAAGTACCTGGAGCGATTGGGCTGTTATCACTAACAGTCAAACCTTCTTCAGCCAACAAGTCATCTGGATAGCCTGTTTCATCTTCATGTACAGCAGGATCTAAGAAACGAACACCAGCAGTATTAAACTCACCCAAACGCACTGCTGAATCACCATTGTTAGTGATAGTCAATGTCATTTGCATAGCACGACCTGGCACACGATAAGTTGCATCTTCAACTTTAACGTTAACAGTTCTTGCAGGCATTTCAAGAGTCTTCATGCCACGGATCAAACCGGCTTGCAATGGAGTTGTTACTGGATAAGCTGCATTTGTGCTGCTCATACCAAAAGCGACAATACCGATAGTAGCCGCCGCAAAACCCATAGCAACTTTTCTATCAGTAGCACTGATCAAAGAGTCTGCTTTACCGGCTTCAACTGCAAGGTAACGAGGAACGAATACAGGCTTACGAACCCAATATGCCAACCAAGCCAAACCTAATGCGTACCAAAAAGCGTGCCAGAAGTAAACGTTACCCAAGTTATATGTTTCTAAATCGATAGTGTCGCCTAGCAACGTAGTAACTGGATTAACGAATGTGCCCATTGAACCAGTAACAGTTACCCATTTACCTGGACCAATGATTGGACCACCACCTTGAACGTTCATCATAGTGTGAATGTGCCAATCGCCTGGACGACGTGCTTTCAACAATACTTTAAACTCATAAGTCTCACCCAGTTCAAGAGAAACTGAACGAGGAACCAATTGACCACCGATCCATGAACCTTGACGAATAAAAACAGGTCCTGGAATACCAATGTTCAAGAAAGACACTTCTGGTTTATCAACAGTTTCAGGCCATCCCGCGAAAACGTGGAATTTACCAGAAATCGTCATAGTATCATTCACAGGCACAGTATCTTTTGACCAGTTCAGGTCAAACCAGTGAATTGTACGCATACGCATAAATGCGGCTTGCGACTTTTCACCATGAGCAGATGCAGTTGGTGTGTAAAACATCGCTGCTGTAACAGTTACCAGCAGTGCGACAAAGGATAATTTAGCAACCTTGTCTTTAATTAATTTCATATATCCTCCTCTATAATAGAGAATCTATAGTTTTCAGAGTATCTGATGTCAACAGCATATATTGTTGGTAACATCAGTCTTTTTGTGTGTTTTCCTACAACCGAGTGCTTACGCGCTCTGGGTGAATGAAGTACCACCGAACCATTTACCGAAGAAATGCCACAAGAAGTAAATCAAAATACTCACGAAAGCTGAGAAGAACGCTGATACTGGAGCAACGTCTTTACCGAAAGTTCTTAATGTACCTTTTTCGACCATTCTGATATACTCAGGTGTACCAGTTCTTACGTAATGGTAACCTTGTAAATCAGCTAGTGTCATCATCATGCCATTATATTCAACAGGAACATGTAATGGAGCAATAATTGGCCAGTTGCCAGGGTAGAATAAAAGACCCCAAGCCATACCGCCCAGTACTGCTGTTACTGTCATACTACCTGACAGCATCAACACAACGTCAAGTACAATTGCACCTGGCATCAAGTTTGATGGGAAGCAGAAATTTACTGGGAAGTAAGTCCAACCCCAGAAATTCAAATATCTGTTAACCCACTCACCTAAGAGCAGACCTAAGATACACATTACCGCACCGAAAGGCAAACGGTAACGCCACCACATCACAGCTTGAACAGCTGCTGGGAAAGTAATTGAAACGATTGGCGCTACGGTTACCCATAGACGCCTATCTTTCCAGTCAGTCCAGAAATCCCAGTCACCACCGGTTAACATGTAGTGAATGTGATAACCACCAAGTACAACGAAGAACAATGTAAACAGAATTAGCCAGTCGAACGTGCGTGAAACTTTTACGGCTTCAGCGCGTGAACGTACAGCTGATTGAGATGCGCTCATTAGCTTACCTCCTAAAGGATTTAAATTATTTTTATTAATGACTATCTTCAGCCTTAGCTGTTTCGCCCTGAAAAAAAGCGAAACAGCCGGAGGGAGATAGTAATTACAGCCAAAGACTTATATTAAGCTAAGTCTTTTTTCAGAAGTTTAGCAATCGCTGCAACTTCTGTGTTCACAACACCCATTACACCTAAAGCTGCCCATCCGAAGAATACGAAGCCATAATGTAAAGGAGCCACAAACAACTCTTCCATAAACCAGAAAGTATGACCCCACTCATTCAAACCAACATTTGGCAGAATCATGAAAGGACCAAGTATTGCAACCATATACTGAAGATGCAGACCTTGCTGGTAAGTAGGAAGTCTTGTTTTTGCATATAAGAAACAAGCACCACCAGTAATGATGTAGATAGGATAGCTCAAGTAGAATTCGATGATGTGACTTGGTGTAAAGTCAGTATCACGAACGATAGTTTGATGCCATGTTCCATCTTGCTCTGTAAAGTAGCTAGCGCCGTAATAAATAGCGATGCCATACATTACCAACCAAGTCCAATGAGTCATGTGTCTTCTTAACTCTTCTCTTGGTGTGATTGACATTACTTTACGATCACGGCTTTTCCACAAGTAACCCCACAAAAGACCTGCGGTTATTACTTCCAAAACAAACTCGATATAAAGAAAGTTCATCCAATATGTTTCGAATTCAGGTGCAAATGAATCCAGACCAGCTGACCAGCCATAGACTCCTTCATACCAACGAACCCAACCATAGAACACTACATACAGCGTTGCTCCAAGGAACATATTTCTTTTATTTAAAAGCGGTGCTTCCGCAGCATCAGCTCGCACTGATTCAGTTGTAGCTGCCATTTCTACCTCCTAAAATTATAAAATCCCCAGCTGGTTATGGCCAGGGGCTATAGTTACAACTCCATTTTCTCACCCGGACTTAAAAAACTTAAGTACCCAGTAACACCAAGTCAATTTAGTGAGCAGTCAGTCTACCAGTTCGATTAGCCTTGTCAAGTCAAAAACTAGCACTCAATACATTTCTTTGAACCCAAGCTTTACCTGCTAAATTCCTATACACTTAAGACACTGATTCCTGCTAAAATTAATTTTGATTTTTTCCAACTTAGCCAACTTAATCCCATGAAGAAATACTCCATCTTAATTTTTATCGTCAGCTTGGTAGCTCTAATTTTATTTCAACATAAAGTTATCATGCCTTTCGTTTACAAGGTAATCCAATCCGATTTATTCCTTGTTGACAGTAAAGATCAAGGAAGCCAATTACCCATATCCACTCCGCTATCAGAGATCGCTTTTATGCATTGTAATAATTATATCAAGTCTAAGCTTGGATCCGATGTATCGGTAAGTTTTGCCGATAAGCCTCTTAATGCATGGAGCCTAGGGAATTACCAATATGTTATTAACGCCGAGATTGATATCACTAGCCCCACTGCAAGCACAATCACCAAAAAATATGCCTGCCGTATTAACTATAAAAACGGCGACAACGACGAAGGCTCTCTTGATTTTGCCAACTGGTCCGTTGAAGGATTGTCCGGCTTGGATTCTATTTAGGAAAACATAGCGAAGCGACCTTAACTGCCTAACAATTTAGGCGGCATCGTCCAAAGCAAGCACCCATAAAGCAAAAAGCCAGTACAACATGTTGTACTGGCTTTTTGCTTTATGGGTGCCGTGCAAAATAAAAACGCTTAACGTGTCTTTTTCACCTACTCACGCAAACCCAATTTCTTTATTTGCTATATTTTTTTCAGCTTAACTAATATTCTTGCGGTATGCCGGGATCAACCATCCAAGCAAAAACCCACAAAAATTTACTTTCCGTATCTTTTACGGAATTTATCAACACGACCCGCTGTATCAACAACACGCTGTTTTCCTGTATAAAAAGGATGGCATGAAGAACAAACCTCAACCTGCAAATCCTTACCCAATACAGAACCTGTCTCAAATTTATTACCGCAACCGCAGGTCACAGTAATTTGCTTATATTCTGGATGAATTTCTGGTTTCATATCACTTTCACATTACCCGAAACGGGCTACATACTTTATTAAAGAACCCCGTATAATACGTATTTCATTAAAAGTTCGCAACTCAATTTATATTTATGCGCATTATTACTTTAAATGCAAATGGCATCCGCTCCGCAGAACGCAAAGGTTTCTTCACTTGGATGCAACAACAAAACGCTGACATTATTTGCATACAAGAAACAAAAGCTCAGTTACATCAGCTTCATTCTGCCCCTTTTTTTCCTCCAGCTATCATTGTTTTTACCATGATGCAGTAAAAAAAGGCTATAAAGGCTATAGTGGAGCAGTGCTCTATATTGCAAAAACATTAGCGGCATAGGCTGACAATATGTCGACGTAAAGGATCATCGCTTTATTGAGGCTCAATTTGGCAATTTAAGCATTATCTCGCTTTATTTACCTTCCGACTCGTCTGGAGATGAACGACAAGCCTTCAAGTTTAGATTCATGGAGAAGTTCACTCCTTATTTACAAGAATGCTCACAAAATGGCCGTAACTATATAATATGTGGCGATTGAAACATTGCCCACAAAGAAATTGACTTAAAAAACTGACGTGGAAACCAAAAGAACTCGGGATTTTCACCTGAAGAAAGAGCGTGGCTGGACCAATTATTTACAGATGATCATTTGGAGCGACGCGTTCAGACTTATTAATAAAGAAGCCGAGCAATACACTTGGTAGTCAAACAGAGGCCAATCTTTGGCAAAAAACGTCGGCTGGCGCATTGATTACCAAATAATCAGCAATGCTCTTAAAGATAAAGTAACAGCAGTATCCATCTATAAAGATGAACGTTTTTCCGATCACGCTCCACTTATTCTGGATTATGATTATTTGCTTTAACCCGACCTTGATAGCGCATCAATAAAAGTACCAGCACTATTGCCGGCAATCCGACTGTTGACGCATAAATAAAAAAAACAGTGTAGCCGTAACTATCTACAACCACTCCGGAAAATCCCCCCAATAACTGAGCAGGTAAAGTCATCAGTGAACTGAACAACGCATATTGCGTTGCGGTGTACGCAGTACTAGTTAAACTGGATAGATAAGCAATGAATACCGATGTTGCTATACCTCCACTTAAATTATCTGCGCTGATAACGCCGGACAGCAATAAAAGACTCGGCTCACTGACTGCCAAAACGGCAAATAGTAGATTAGTCCCCGCCACCATTAACGCTCCAAGCAGTAAAGGACGCATAATTCCGTACCTAACAACCAGCACCCCACCCACTGCCGCACCAACAATAGTCATAAAAAAACCAAAGACCTTGCTAATATCAGCAATATCTTTCTTACTAAAACCCAAATCAAGGTAAAACGGATTCGCCATAACTCCCATGGTGATGTCGCTCATTTTATAAACGGCAATAAGCATCAAAATCAATAAACCAACTTTACCATTGCGATTAAAAAACTCCATAAACGGGCTCAATACTGCGCCCATAAAACCTGTCAAAAATCGCTGCCAAATATTTTGACCCTTAACAGCTGCATTCTCGCGTAACTTCGTCACATCAGCAGGCTTATGCTCCGGCTCTTTAAGGCAAAGCGTCGCTATCAGCCCTACAACCATAGCCGATGCCATCACAAAATAAGCCACTTTCCAACTGGCATAATCCGCGATATAAAAAGCACCCGCTCCTGCCATCAATAAAGCAATCCGATACCCCAGCACGTAGGTCGCTGCCATAGCGCCCTGATATTCAGGATTTACAGATTCAATTCGATAAGCATCGATAACAACATCTTGGGTAGCCGAACAAAATGCCACCCAGACAGATAACAGGGCAATCTGTTGCAATTGAGTATGCGAATCCGAACTTCCCATACCCATCAGACCGACAACAATCCCCAACTGCGCAAGCAACATCCAACTACGCCTCTTGCCCATCCATTTAGTTAGCAATGGCAGCGGTAGCCTGTCAATAACGGGAGCCCAGAAAACCTTTATTGAATAGGTAACCCCGACCCAGCTGAAAAATCCTATAACTGATCTTTCCACGCCTTCATCCCGCAACCAGGCTGATAATGTCGAAAAAACCAATAAAAAAGGAAGTCCGGCCGAGAAACCAAGAAAGACCATACTCCGGACTCGGGGCTGAGCATATATTGAAAAGGCTGACCGCCATCTTTTATCTTTAGCCATTAGCCTGACCTGACAAACGTACAGATATATCATCTAAGGCGCCTGTTTTTGGCGCTACTGGAATAGGTGAACCCACCACATACCCGCGGATTATGCCGAAGGCACAATCCCATAAACGAGAAAGAATGAATCGCAACTGAAACAGCGATGCAACTGAGAACACCGCACAGAAAGCGCGGTGTATATTCAAATTATCAACCATTAACCAGATAATGAGTGAGAATGCTCGCCGCGTAACCGCCAGCAATTGCAGGCGTCCATTTCAAATGACTGAAAAATGTATATTTATGGTCAGACTGACCCATTAATGCGACACCCGCAGCCGAGCCCACTGATAGCATTGAACCACCAACACCCGCTGTTAACGTCACCAACAGCCACTGATATAAGTCCATATCCAGATTCATATTCAGCACTGCAAACATAACAGGGATGTTATCAACAACCGCCGAGATGACACCCACTAAGATATTCGCCGTTGTCGCACCTAAACCATCATACATCGCACCGGACAGCAGCTCAAGATAGCCGATATAACCTAAACCACCGACCGCAAATACCACGCCAAAGAAAAACAACAAGGTGTCCCATTCGGCATGACGCACTTTGTCGAAAATATCGAAATGATCACCGCCTTCAACGCGAAAAACTGTCTTTAAACGATAGCCGTAAAGCATCAGCACAGAAAGACCGACCATCATGCCCATAAATGGTGGCAGATGCAGGACTTGTTTAAAGCTTACTGCCGTAACGATAGTCAGCAAAAACAACACACAAACTTGAATTGCGCCCGGTTTTAACTGCACCGCAGTTTCAGTAGAGACTTTAGGCTGCTCATCGGGCACGGCAAAATACATTATCCCTGCAGGTATCGCGTAATTCACAACCGATGGAATAAACAGCTTAAAGAAATCAAAGAACTCGGCATACTCAGCCTGCCACACCATTAGCGTTGTAATATCGCCAAATGGACAAAACGCCCCACCCGCATTAGCTGCAACCACTAAATTAACCAAACCGATACTGATAAACTTCGGATTCTCCGCGCCCACGGCCATCACTACTGCGCCGACCAATAAGGCCGCCGTCAAGTTATCCGCTACTGCGGACAGGAAGAAAGTAATGACACCGGTAATCAAAAACAACTTGCGATAACCCAGTTGCTTTCTTACCAACCAGGAACGCAACGCCTCAAACACGTTACGTTCAGCCATTGAATTGATATAAGTCATCGCAACCAGCAGGAATAACATTAACTCCGCATATTCTTTCAAATTGTATTCGAAAGCCTCATGCATGTCCTCGACGGAAACACCCGCTTGAGTCGCTAACACGGCAGCATTTGCCCAAATAATACCGGCCGCCAAAATAACCGGCTTGGACTTACGCAGATGGGTAAACTCCTCGGTCATCACAAAGCCATAGGCAATAATAAAGATCAGAACCGTATAAATACCCCGCTCCGTTCCCGTCAGACCGAGACTTTCAAAACCGCCCGCCATCGCCATTTCAGGCAACAGCAATAGAGACAACAAGACAAACAATGACCGAACCAAAATAACCCCCTTGCTTTTATTCAAAAAAATAACCAAAACCCCAAAAATTCAGCCGCCAATATTAGCACCATACAATAACCTTTGTCATTTTATGACCTACAGTATATGATTATTAGCCGTAATTACTCGCCTGGACAGACTTTAAGCGCTCATTTATGTATCAGTATAACGACACCGACCAGACACTCGTTGATCAACGGGTAGCCCAATTTAGAAGGCAAATGGAAAGCTTTTTAAAAGGCGAAATCTCAGACGACCAATTTCGCGCATTGCGCTTAATGAATGGCGTCTATATTCAAACTCACGCCCCGATGTTGCGAATTGCCGGTCCTTATGGCCTGCTTAACGCCAGACAGTTTCGTAAACTGGCTCATATTGCCCGTACCTACGACAAAAACTACTGTCACTTTACCACCCGGCAAAACGTCCAGTTTAACTGGCCTCAACTGGAAAAAATTCCCGATATTCTTGAAGAATTGGCCGAAGTCCAGATGCATGCCATTCAAACCAGCGGCAATTGCCTGAGAAATACCTCATCGGATCATTTGGCCGGTGTTTGTATTGATGAGATTGAAGATCCCCGTCCTTATTGCGAAATTATCCGCCAATGGACTACCCTGCATCCCGAGTTCGCCTACTTGCCGCGCAAATTCAAGATTGCCGTCAGCGGCGCCAAGCTTGATCGGGCAGCCACCCAATTTCATGACATCGGTCTGCATCTGGTTAACAATGATGCCGGAGAAACCGGTTTTAGGGTGCTCGTCGGTGGCGGCTTGGGACGCACCCCGGTCATAGGCCAAGTCATCAAGCCCTATCTGGAAAAGAAACATCTATTGTCTTATCTGGAAGCCATACTGCGGATTTACAATCTGTTCGGACGTCGTGATAACAAATACAAGGCGCGTATTAAAATTCTGGTCAAAGAATCCGGCCTGGAGAAATTCTCCGAATTGGTTGAAAAAGAATGGCGGCTAATTCGGGATAAGCTGGAGCTAGACTCCGATTATATAACCACCGTAAAAGCTCAATTTGCTCCACCTGCCTACGAGACAGATGCCGCACAAGACACCCGCTTTGCACAGCATCAACTCGAAAACAAGGCGTTTGCCACCTGGGTTAAATACAATACCGCCGATCACAAAGTACCCGGCTACCGCGCGGCATTCCTATCGCTAAAAGCGCCGGACTCACCTCCAGGCGACATGACCGATACGCAGCTTGACGCTGTTGCAGACTTGGCAGACCTTTACAGCTTTGGTGAAATCAGAAGTACGCACCGACAAAACCTGATTCTTGCCGATATCAAACAGGCAGATCTATACTCGCTGTGGCAACAGCTCGATACACTGAAACTGGCCACAGCCAATATCGGCACCGCAACCGATATGATTTGTTGCCCCGGCCTCGATTTTTGCTCGCTTGCCAATGCAGGATCTATCGGTATAGCCAAAGAAATCAATGAAGCGCTTGACGATCTGGACTACATTCACGATATAGGCGAGATAAAAATCAACATGTCCGGCTGCATGAACGGCTGCGCGCACCAAAGCGTAGGACATATCGGGATACTGGGCGTCGATAAGAAAGGCGCTGAATGGTATCAGCTGACCCTGGGCGGCTCCTCGGAAAACGAGGCAGCTATCGGCGAACGCCTTGGACCTGCGGTTGCCAAAGACCAAGTCACCCAAGCCATCACCACCATACTGGATGTCTATATCAAACATCGCCTGGATGACGAGTCCTTTCTGAATATGATAAAACGCGTCGGCATCAACCCATTCAAAGAGCAAGTCTATGCAAATAATTAAAGACAAACAGATTATTGACGACAGTTGGAGTTATGTTGCCGATGATGCTGAATTAAAAGACGGAGACATCAGCGTTTCACTCGCCCGCTGGAAAAAAGACAAACAACAATTGCTTAAGTCTACCAGCAAGATAGGCGTCCGAATCGGCCCCGCCGATTCGGTTGAAGACATCGCGGCTGATTTAAAAGACATCCCGTTAATCGAGCTGGATTTTCCCGCCTTTGCCGATGGCCGCATTTTTTCTCATGCCTGGCTGCTCAGAGGCCGTTACAATTATCAAGGTGAAATCAGGGCAACCGGCCACTTCATGCCGGATCAGGTATTTTATTTATCGCGGGTCGGCGTTAATGCGTTTAGCCTTGAAAAAATCGAAGACTTGCCTGCCGCGCTATCTACTTTGAATGACTTTACCGTCAATTATCAAAAATCGATCCATTAATAAGCAAACGAACAAGGCGCATCACTTTCATGCGTCTTGTTCTACCCTCTATTCCAGCCAACAATAAACGATATACCCAGATGAACTATGCAAACATGCTGTCCGTGGCGTTTGCTGAAGCGCAAACCGGCTTTGATGAAGGCGGCGTACCGGTCGGCGCGGCGCTGTTCGACGCTACCGGCAACCTGCTCGGACGCGGGCGCAACCGCCGGGTGCAGGACAGCGATCCGTCCGTCCACGGTGAAACCGATGCCTTTCGTAACGCCGGTCGTCAAACCGATTATCGCGACAAGATTTTAGTGACGACCTTAGCACCTTGCTGGTATTGCTCGGGTTTGATCCGGCAGTTTAATATCGGTACAGTCGTAATCGGAGAATCGGTCAATTTTGAAGGCCACTTGGATTGGCTCAAAGATGCCGGAGTAAAGATCATCGAAATGAACGATGCCGGTTGTATCGCGCTGATGCGGCGCTTCATCGAGCAATCGCCGCAGCTTTGGCTTGAAGACATCGGCGAATGCGCTTAACGTCCGTAGACACCTTATTCAAACTCGTTCGTTGATGTTCTTGCCTGACATTGCGCTTAACCAGAGCGCGGCTTATACTCTACCTCATATTTTATGAGCTTTCAGCTCCAATGAGTGCCGATGCGTAACAATGTCTCATTGGTCCTTTATCCAGTTTATATCTTGTTTTTATGACCATGAAGGACATGAAGATAATGAAGGAAGTAAATACAGTAAATTCTTCAAGCCCTTCATGCTCTTCATGGTAAAAACAAATGACATTCCCTGAAATCAACACCCGCTTTAATGCTAGCTTAGCTTCATAAGTGCAATCGACAAATAGCGGAAATGAAAAAGATTAGCTGATATTGTTTCATGCTTTTTTCAATCCAAACAGCACGACATATCTATACATTTTCACCATGATTAAATCACACCAAGAGCTATCCATCCATTTAGGCTCGCCCGGCGAAGAAATCAGCATACAAGACCTTCAGACGATCAAGCGACGATTTAAACGTTTGAACCAGCTTCGTGAACAGCGTGTTCAAGAATTTTTGCAGCCTCGTCAGCAAATATTCTTAGCGTTATTGCCTTTGCTTTTTCATGGTAACTTTACGACGTTGCCGGGATTTATTTCCTCAGCCACCCCCGCAGGAATACCGGAATACAATCCTGGCATTCAAACAATAAATTCCGCCAGACAGTTTGCAAAAAATTTCAGTTATACTCGTGCGCCATCCCATAGTTACCCTATTGAAGGATTGTTTTTAATGGGCAGTGTCGGTAGCATTGCCTTTTCAAGAAACAGCGACATGGACATCTGGTTATGTCATCAATCCGACTTAGCTGCCAGCGCTATCGATGAGCTGCAACAAAAAGCCTCTGCTATAGAAATCTGGGCCGAATCATTAGGATTGGAAGTCCATTTTTTCCTGATGGACAGCAGACAATTTCGACTCGGCCAAAACACGCCGATTTCTACTGAAAGTAGTGGTCAAGCGCAGCATTATCTGCTGCTTGAAGAATTTTACCGGACGGCAATTTACATTGCTGGAAAAAGCCCTGCATGGTGGCTGGTTCCTCCTCATGAAGAAGGCAATTACACTCGCTATATCGAACATCTGACCAGTAATCGCTTCATTCCCGAGCATGAGCTTATCGATTTTGGTGGTTTTGAAGCAGTCCCGGCCGAGGAATTTACCAGCGCAACCCTTTGGCACCTTTATAAAGCACTACATTCTCCGCACAAGTCATTATTGAAACTGCTATTAATGGAATGCTATGCCAGCGAATACCCTCTGACCGAATGGCTATGCCAAGACATTAAAAAGGCCGTTTTTCAGGGCAATTTTCTAATAACCGATCTCGATCCGTATTTTCTCATTTACCAGAAAGTCGAAAGATATTTGCAAAAAGCGCATAGTCACGACAGATTAGCCTTGGCTCGCCAGAATTTTTATTTAAAAGTCATGGGCTCATCCGACAATACTATGGATGCCTCAACCCGTGCATCCAGAGAACAATACATCCAACATATTGCTAAATGCTGGAATTGGCCTACAACCACGATTGATGGGCTTAAACATACACGATCATGGAATATACAAAAAGCCACAGCAGAACATGCCATTATAGTGCAGCAACTGACTCACAGTTACCGCATGATCATGGGCTTCGCCAGAGACCATGTGAGGCCAAACCAGGAAAACAGTGATGATCTTAATCTGATAGGCAGGAAGCTTCATTCATTTTTAGAAAAAAAACCGGGTAAGATCGAAATCATTACCACGCATTCTGAAGTTCACTCAAAAGAAAACGCATTATCTATCGTAGAAAACAGCCCTACGGGTAACAACAGTGGATGGGCTTTATATCTAAAATACGTACAAATGACGACTGCCAAAGATTTTGAGCCGATACAAAAATGCCGGACTTTAATAGAGACCCTTTGCTGGTTAGTCATCAATGGCCTCTATCACAAACAGTTGCTAATCAATTTCAGCTCACATTCTCTTAATATGTCGGATCCAGAGCTACGTTCAATCTTGAGGCAGATCACAACATTTTTAACCCAGAACTTTATCTTCGACGCTCCGCTGGATGTCTACCAAACCCAAAAGACCCCGCTGTATTCAATGGTTCTGATCAACATGGGGATCTCAGATAACGAGCGCCTGTGCGTTATCAGTAAGCGGTCTGACCCACTGAGTTATGGCGCAAACCGGCAGTGCTTTATTCAAACCATCAGTCAAGTTTCATTATCCAGCTGGAGCGAGATTACCACCAGTCATGAAAACGGCTTGGATGGATTATTTAAGTGTTTAACAGACATCATTAATAACCACCAAAAACCGCTGTCTTTGAGCAATGTGAAGTTTGTTTGTCACACGCCGAACCGGGCTAGAGACATTATCTTCCGCATTGAGGCACTCTTTAGCATCTTGGTTAAACTTTTCTCCACGCCGCAGCATAATCGCTCCCCCCGTTATATTTTGCCTGGAGGAACCTCATTTTATGTTTTCCAGTCAGTGAATAAAACGCTAAATTACCAGGCACTAGCCTCTGAAAAACTGCTGTTAAACGAATTGGCCCGCCCGCAGGAACAATTCAGCACCATTCATTTTGATCACGCGACCCTCGAAAATACACCGATCCCTCTTATTTACTCGCTGAATAGGCCGCAAGTCATCCAGCTTTTTTATTATGAATATAATACGAACATTGGCATATATATTGTTGATGAAAAAGGAGCCTTGTATACCCAACGGCATAACAAGGCTAGTGCCAGCCGTCTGCTAAAACAATACTCCATTTTTTTAGAGTCGATTATCAGCCGCGCTCTGTTTGAAAACTTTTTGACCATTGAATATTACGCAATCGAGAGGAGTCCTGTCGGCATCTTTTCATCTGATCCGGTACAACTGGATACAAGCTCTTCAACTCAGGAATTAAACTTACGCATAACGGGTGAAGATACCGACAAGGGCATTATTTATACGATCTACTGTAATGAAAAAGAATTTTCTTCGCTAGATCACGGTAATCAAATCTTTTATGCCGCTTATCAACATATACTCCAATTCAGGAATGTTAAGAATCATTATCCAATTCACATCACCGATATAGACTTGCCTCTTTCTGCATTTCGAATCGACAACCTTGAGCAACTACAAACCATCCATTATTTAAACTACAAACAAAAAATTGAAGATAAATTTAACGTTTAATGGCAAATTCATATACTTTTGTTGTTTTGGTGTTGGAAAGGTGCGTAAAAAAGAACAATTGCACCGGACTGAGGCAATCTCGCGGCTAAAAAATAAACTTTCCCCCAACGCTGTCGGCAATCCCCTTTCCTCTTCATAGACCAAAAACCTTTGACAATCATGACTTGCAGGAAATTTTGAGTAGCGCCTTGCGGACTTGCGAGATCAAAAAAGTTTATGGCGTGGATTTTGCTTTTATTTAATCAAAGCTATCAAAGTATTTCCTTAAGTAAATCAGCAGCGCATATCCGAATTTACCACTCAACCTTTTTCATCAAATTGTCACCCGCTTTACTTAAGATATCGTTGCATTAGGTTCACGCAGTTTTATATCGAGGAAAAGTCAATGTCCAGCGAAATCATGTCATTAATCACCTTGGTTAAGTCCTATTTAACATGGCTATCAAGCATGTCAGGAGAATTGGCGACATTTATCCTGCTTATTGCCTTTGTCGTGCTATCGGCTCTTGAGCTTAACTATCCCAAGCGCAACTTATCCCTTAAACAATCGCGTCAGTCTTATCAAACTAATGTCAGCCTGTTCATTTTTAACAGTATCGTTATTTCGTTATTGTCGGCAACACCCTTGTTGATGGTGGCCGAACATTATTCAGATCGGGGGCTGCTAAGTTATATCGCCAATCCTGCATGGAAAGCCCTGCTGTCGTTTCTATTGCTCGATTTGATGCTCTATTGCTGGCATAAAGCCAGTCACAGCTTTGATTGCCTGTGGCTGTTTCACAAAGTGCACCACAACGATCCGTATTTGAATGTTTCAACCGCATTCCGGCTGCACATTGTGGAGCTGTTAATCATCACCATGCTGAAATCGGCGTACATTATCATCCTGGGTGTAAACCAAACGATGGCACTCACTAATGAAGCCCTATTAACCTTGTTCATCATGTTTCATCACACCAATATTTCATTTCGCGGAGAGAAACAATTGGGACAGGTCATCATCGCGCCCTATTTGCACCGCGCCCACCATTCAACCGAGCGTCACGAACACGACACTAATTACGGCGCAGTCTTTTCGTTATGGGATCGTCTTTTCGGCACCTTGGCGGAACTGGAGCCCGAGGAAATAGGCATTAAAAACAGCTCGCCACAAACCGTTTTTGGCCTGGTAAAATTCGGCTTTAGCCCGGAGAACCCCGCTCCTGTATACGAACTTGACTTGAGTCTTAAGTCGATGATCGCCGAAGCAGCCTATTACAAAGCGGAAAAACGCGCTTTTACGCCTGGGAACGAGCTTCGTGACTGGCTGGAAGCCAAAAAGGAAATTATCAGGATGGTTTATGGCGATAAAGCCGTCAGAAAACAATCCAGCGAATCTGACTGTTCCTCAATACAGCGGCCATTTACGCTTTGTTGATCATGACTGCATGACCGAACGGGGTCATAGGATAGTGATATACTCATTTGTTCCGGCGTTTTTGATGGGATACAGCATTTATCCGATACCATTCGACTTCACTTCGTTTCACGGGTGATTAGTCCCACCGGAAAGTCTGCCAGCAGTTGTGCAACGGGTAAGCGCCATCCGGATAAATGCTGTTGCGGCTTCAGCACCTTCCCGGTGAAGGCGCATGAGTATTGACTATCGTGCTGATGAAAAGGTAAGTTCACTGTGGTATTGGCCCAAACCTTTTCTCCCAGAGGCAGCCTGTCGGCTTCACTCAACAGCTGTGCGAAGAAACGCGGCGCCACTGTAATGACGATACGCTCACCGGCAATGCGTGCATAGGCGCATAAATGAGCAGCATGTTCTCCCTTGACGGCCAGCGGCAAATAGCTTCCTTGCAAAAACACTTCCGGCCAGCGTTGCCGCAACGCCAGCGCCGTTCTGACCACCAGCAATTTTGCCTTGCCGTCTTCCAGCGTGTCGCATAATGCGCGCACCCCAGCACTGCGTTGTTGCGATTCCAGTGTAGCAAGCGTCTGCAAGGCATCGAGCGAGGCTAGGCGGTGACCGAAGTCAACCGGCCGTCGATTATCGGGGTCCACCAAGCTGAAATCCCAACATTCGCAACCTTGATAAATATCCGGCACCCCCGGCACAGTGAGCTTGATCAATGTCTGCGACAGGCTGTTGAATAGCCCTAGCCGCGCAATTCGTCGCTGAAAAGGCAGAAAATCGGCCAGAAACGCACTTTCCTCAGGCGCATTGATCAGCCTATCGGCGAATGCAACGACGGCATCTTCATACGCTGTATTGGGATTTATCCAGCTGGTATGTACCTTAGCTTCACGCACCGCTTTGAGCAGATATTCCGCCATCCGGACGCTAAAACGCGCCATTTCATCGGTGTCCGGTTCGCCGGGCGGCCAGATACCCAACAAGGTTTGATAGATGAAATATTCATCGTTCGGCGTGGGCATCGGCATCCCGTCCACCGTGAGCTTGAGACTGCGATTGGCGCGACTCCAATGTCGTAACGCCAGTCGCCAGGCAGCCGGTATTTCAGACAGCACATTGAGGCGCGCACGCACATCCTCGCTGCGCTTGGTGTCATGAGTGGACGTGGTCAACATCGCATGCGGCCAGTTCTTTGCCCGCGTTTGGTTAGCTCGATGGAATGCGGTAAGCGTCACCCCGAATCGACGCGGGTCGCCGCCGACTTCGTTGAGCGACAGCAAACGGTGATAGATATAGGCACTGGTGTCCTCCAGTCCTTTCGCCATAACCGGGCTGGTGAATTGCTGGAATTTCATCGCAAATGCAAGTACCTGCTGATAGTACGCCGGTGATTTCCGATCGGCTGCGGCAAGTGTGAGTACCTCACGCAGAAAATCGAAAACACTGATATCTGCCGTTGTACTCCTGCGTTTAGCCGCTGCCGTTGCCTGTTCGATGTTACGAAGATCTTCCGTTCCCACTTCGCGGTCGCTGATGTAACCACGATAAACCGGGAAGCACGCGACTATTTCAGCCAATGCCGAGCGCAATCCGTTCAGCGTGTAATCGCGGGTATGACGGTCGGCTTCGGCGATTTTCGAGAGCTGGTTGGCCAACACATTCAGCTCCGCCGATAGCGAGGTCTTCATGATAAGCTGCTTGGAACGGTAGAGCAGGTCATCGAAATTGACATGTTCCCCGATGAAACTGTTATACAGGCGCGTCATCCGCTCGGCGGCACCGGTAACCACAAACAGCCCGTTGAGCAGATTAGTGAATTCGTAGCCCGTAGTACCCTGCACCGGCCAACTGTTACGCAAATCCTCGCGTACCGCCAGGATTTTTTCCACCACCAGATAAGGCGTGTGACCGACGCGACGACATTGCTCGACCAGCTGGCAAAAATACGCCTCCGGATCGTACAGTCCGTCCGGATGATCCAGACGCAGACCCTCCAGCTTGCCTTCCCGAACCAGTCGCAGCACTAACTGATGGGTTGCATCGAAAACGTCGTCGTTTTCCATACGTAGCCCGGCAAGATCGTTGATATCGAAAAACCGCCGGTAATTAATTTCGTCTGCGGCTACCCGCCAAAACGTCAGTCGGTAAGCTTGAGCCTCAAGCAAGTGATGGAGCTGATCGAAACTGGATGATTGCCCTGCCGTGCCGTTGAAGATGCACAGATTTTCTTGCAGAAAACCGGCGATGTCGGAAGATTGCTTAACGAGACCGGCAAGATGACGCTTATACACTTCCTTGTCACGCCTGCGCTCAAGCTGACGTTCAGACAAGACTTCATCACGGTGCGGAAGATGACGGAATGCCGTTACCAGGCTCTGGTATTCCATCAGTAACGCATTGTCCTGACCTAAGCTTGCGCTGAAGGTATCTATGCGATAGGCCAGGATATGCGGGTATTCGGCCGGATCTACCGGAAAGTGGTTCTCGTGGTAATAAATGGCAAATTCACCGTGTTCCGCAGCAAAGCGCAGTTGTAATTCGGCATTGTCCAGCACCGCACCATAAGAGTTACCCAGCACCGGCAATAGCACCTTGCCATACAGCTTAGCCTTGATCGGCGCCCAGTCAATATCGAAGAACCCGGCATACACGGATGCCGGACCGTTTTCCAGTATGTCCAGCCACCAGGCATTATTGCCGCCTTGTACGCCCATATGATTAGGCACCACATCGAGTATCTGCCCCATGCCGTGCTCGGCGAGGGTGGCGCAAAGCTGCTCAAACTCCTCGTCCGTGCCGATCTCGGGATTCAGCATATTGTGATCGATGATGTCGTAGCCATGCCGACTACCCGGCCGCGCCTTAAAATAGGGTGAGGCATACAGGTGTGAAATGCCCAACGCGCTCAAGTAGGGAACAATTTCGCGCGCCTGATTAAAGGTGAAATCGCGGTTGAATTGCAAACGATAGGTGGATAATGGAATACGCGGTTCGGGCGGCTGGGATAAGGTCTTTTCACGCTCACTGTGTTCCTGTGCCAATAGCCAGCGAGAGCCACTATCCGACAGTGCAGACGGCAGCGTAGCCGGTGCGTTTTCAGGCGTCTTGGGATGTTTCATATAGCGTCTTCCTCGATGAACCAGGCCGCACACCAGGACGGCATACGCCCGGCGGCAAAAATTTCCGGCAGGTCGGGGTGGCTAAGATAGAAAGCCGTACCGGTAAAATCGATGACACCTTCGACCGGACTATCGCCCAGATTGGCCAACAGCGTCAGCCGGGCACCGTCACCCAGACGCCAGCGCACCACCAGTCCGGAAGTTCCAATTAATTCGAATTCGGCGCCGCCGCCCATGCCCGGCAAACGTGGTACCACATGGGTACCTCGTAGCGTCAGTAAATTCTTGTAATGCTCAAGCCAAACTTTGTGTTGCGGCTCGTCCAGACAGTCCCAATTGAGCTTGCAGCGCACAAAGGTAGCCGGATCGTTAGGATCGGGAATAGCTGCACGCGCAGCGGGATCGGAAAATTTTCGGAAACCGGCGAATTCTCGACGTCGTCCTTCGGTGACTGCGTCGGCCAGTTCACCCTGGAAATCGCAGAAAAACTGGAACGGCGTTGCCGCAGCAAATTCCTCGCCCATGAACAGCATCGGCGGCGATGGTGCCAGCAGCAACACAGCCAGCGCAACTTGCAGCGGCTTTTGTTGCGCCAGCATCGCAATGCGTTCGCCGTAAGCGCGGTTGCCTATCTGGTCGTGTGTCTGGATGAAATTGATGAAAGCGCCGGGCGGCAGGTGTCCGCTAGGTTCGCCGCGCAGCCGACCCTCGCGAAACGGTGAAGGCTCGCCCTGGAAGGCAAAGCCTTCAGCCAGACAACGTGCCAGATGGCGTATCGGCTGAACGGCATAATCGGCATAGTAGCCGTCGTGTTCGCCGGTCAACAGCAGGTGCAGGGCATGGTGACTATCGTCGTTCCACTGGGCGGCAATGGTTCCCTGTTGTAGATAGCCGGCTGCATTGGCGTCATTCTCAAGTATCAGGTATACCTGACGGGTGCGTCCAGGCCCTGCCTGTACCGCTGCCGCCAGCTCTTCGACGATGTCCGGCCGACTGTCGTCGACAATGGCATGCACCGCATCGAGCCGCAGACCGTCGAAATGATATTCCTCAAGCCAGTACAACGCGTTATGAATAAAAAAATCGCGCACTATGCGGCTGTCGTTGCCGTCAAAATTAATGGCCGCGCCCCACGGGGTGTGATGGCGCTCGCTAAAGAACTGCGGCGCATAGGCATGAAGATAATTGCCGTCCGGCCCGAAGTGGTTGTACACCACGTCGAGCAACACCATCAAGCCGCGCGCATGCGCCGCCAGCACCAGTGCCTTCAGTTCGTCCGGACTGCCGTAACCGCTGTCGGGCGCAAACAGCAGTGCGCCGTCGTAGCCCCAGTTGCGTGTGCCCGGAAAATCCGCCACCGGCATCAGCTCAATGGCGGTAATGCCTAATTCCACCAGATAGTCGAGACGCTGGATGGCGGCGCTAAAGGTACCCTCATCGGTGAAGGTGCCCAGATGCAGTTCATAGATGACCGCTTCATGCCAGGGACGGCCATTCCAGGCATCGTCCTGCCAGATAAAGGCGGTCGCATCGACGACCTGACTGGGGCCGTGCACGTCTTGGGGGTTGGCGCGCGACGCCGGATCGGGTACGATCAGCCCGCCGTCCAGACGGTAATGATATAGGGTCCCGGATGCCGCCTGTAACGGCAAAGTCTCAAGCTGGAACCAGCCGTCTGCAAGCGGGTGCATCGCCAAGCTAATTTCTTTGCCGGTGTTATTTTCCAGTATGAGCTCGACCTGTCTGACCGCCGGTGCCCACAGGCGGAAACGGATGCGGCCGTCAGGCAGCATGCAGGCGCCAAAAGGCATATCGTGCGCTCTTCTCATCGATTTTTGCCTTGTTTCAACAGCACCAGTGATCGTCCATGCACGGGGTAGCCTTGTCCGGCTTTGTAGCGGGAAGATTCGGGGGTGCCGGTGGCATCAAAGGTATCGAGCAATACATCCCAAGCGTGATGCCCATCGAATTCCGGCAGCGTGAAGGCAATGTCTTCATGATGTGCGTTGATCAGCAACAGTAAATTATCGTCGATTAAACGCCGTCCGCGCCCGTCGGTTTCAAACAAGGAATCGCCGACAAAATGCACGCCCAGGCAACGCGAAAATGACTGATTCCAGTCTTCATCGCTCATTTCCGACCCATCCGGATTGAGCCAGGCCAGATCTTTTACCTCGGCGCCGCGAATAGGGCGTCCCTGAAAGAAATAACGTCGCCGGAACAAGGGATGCTCGTTACGCAAACTGATAATACGCCGGGTGAATGCAAGTAAATCCTTATCCTGTTGTTTCAGTTCCCACGAGAGCCAGCTAATTGCGTTGTCCTGACAATAGGCGTTGTTATTGCCCTGCTGGGTATGCCCCATCTCGTCGCCTGCAAGCAGCATCGGAACTCCTTTTGAAAACAGCAGGGTTGCGAGAAGGTTGCGTTTCTGGCGGGCACGCAAGGCATTAATCTCAGGATCGTCAGTTTCGCCCTCGACGCCGCAATTCCATGACTGGTTATTGTCGTTACCATCGCCGTTGTCTTCCTGATTAGCCTCGTTGTGCTTGGTGTCGTAGGTCACCAGGTCATGCAAGGTAAAGCCGTCGTGCGCACTGATGAAATTGATGCTGGCATGAGATCGCCCGCTGTGTTCATACAGGTCGCTGGATCCTGTCAAGCGTTGCGCCATCTCCCCGAGCAAGCCGCCATCGCCTTTCCAATAGGCGCGAATACTGTCGCGATACTTATCGTTCCATTCCGACCAACCCAGCGGGAAATTGCCCACTTGATAGCCGCCTTCGCCCAGATCCCAGGGTTCGGCAATCAGCTTGATGGTGCTCAGCACAGGATCCTGACGGATGGTATTGAAGAAGGTGCCCAACTGGTTGACTTCGTGCAACTCTCTTGCCAATGCAGAAGCCAGATCGAAACGGAAGCCGTCCACATGCATGTCCAGCACCCAATAACGCAGGCTGTCCATGATCAACTGGAGTACGCACGACTGGCGCATGTCCAGGGTGTTGCCGCAGCCGGTGTAGTCTCTATAATAGCGAGGATTATTAGCTTCCAGGCGATAGTAGGAAGCATTGTCGATGCCGCGGAAGGACAGCGTCGGCCCCAGCTGATTGCCTTCGGCGGTATGGTTGTAGACCACATCCAGAATGACTTCAATGCCCGCCTTATGGAGCGCCTTGACCATGGTTTTAAACTCGCTGATCTGGCCGCTCGCCGAATAACGGGAATCGGGCGCCAGGTAGCCAATCGAGTTATAGCCCCAGTAATTGCGCAGCCCTCGTTCAACCAGGTGGCGATCATCGATGAAAGCATGCGCCGGCATCAGTTCAACCGTGGTCACGCCCAGGCGCTTGAGGTGTTCGATGGCCGGAGCCATCGCCAATCCGGCATAAGTGCCGCGAAACTGGGGCGGAATATCCGGATGTTGCATGGTAAAGCCTTTGACATGCAGCTCATAAATCACCATATCCTGCCATTGAATATCGGGGGGTTGATCGTTTCCCCAGATGAAGGTCTGATCGATAACCCGACACTTCGGCATCACGCTGGCATTGTCGCGACGACTGAAAGAAAGATCGGCGTGCTTGCTGCCGATGCTGTAACCGAAATGGGCGTCGCTCCAGCGCGGCGTTCCGACTATATCTTTCGCATAGGGTTCTAGCAGCAGCTTGTGCGGATTGAACCGATGTCCTTCCTGCGGTCGGTAAGGTCCGTGCACCCTGAAACCATAAAGCATCCCTGGACGGAGTTCGGGCAGATAACAGTGCCAGACAAAATCGGTACGCTCTTTCAGTTCGATGCGCTGGACTTCGCTCTTTCCCTTGGCATCGAACAGGCACAACTCGATTTTTTCAGCATGTTCGGAAAAAATGGCAAAATTCACGCCTTCGCCATCCCAATAGGCCCCGCGCGGATAGGGACGGCCCGGCCATACTGAAGTTATCGGTTTAATCATGTTGAGTCCTCTCGTTTGAAAAATTCACGTTAAACTGTAAGGTAACTGGCAAGAAATAAACCATCACAATCTACTAAGCAACCAAAAATAGAACGCAGATGACGCTGATCATTATGATTCAATAGATTATCTGTGTTTATCATATTCATCAGCGTCATCTGCGTTCCATTGCATTTGATGGTGCTGGTTAGATTACCGGTTGCAGTAGCGACAGGATGCCGCGTAGCGGAATGCTTACCCAATCCGGGCGGCCGTCAAGTTCGCAACGCAGCTCGTAAAGCATTTTTTCCAACAGGAACAGGTTTAGTAAGCCGCGCAACGATGCATCCCCTGCGAACAGTCCGGAACCGTGTACTGCTTCATCATAGGCGGCGAGGAAAACGCGTCCAACCTCGGCTTCCCAGTCGCAGACCCAAGGCTCAAACTTTGCCAAATCCGTGGGTCGTTCTGCGGTAGCCTGCCCAAGCGAGGTGTGGGCGGCATAGTTGAACGAGCGCAGCATGTCGGCCACATCGCGCAAGGGCGAGTGTTTGCGGCAACGCTCGGCGAACGGGCGTGCCGGTTCACCCTCAAAATCGGTAAACACGAAATCATTCTGGGTAAGCAGCACTTGTGCCAGATGAAAATCGCCGTGGTAGCGGGTCTTGACCGCGTTAAGCTGTCCGCAAATACAGGCGTTGAGACGATCCTTAAGTGTATTGCGTTGCGTGAGCAAGAGTTGTGCTAACTCGCGAGCAGTCCCGGCAAGTCCTTCCATTCGATGCTCAAGCAGGTCCAGCGTGGTTGCCGCCTCTGCCTGCACCTGCTGTACCCAGTCGGCGAGATCGGTGTCGGTAACCGCTTCGGGATCGAAGGCCGAATCCCCGGTCGCCTTACCCAGCGCATTGTGCAGTTCACCGGTACGCTGACCGAGCGTGTGCATTAGCAGCAGATAGGCGCTATGTGCTTCTGCTGCCGGTTCGACTGCGGTGCGGCATTCTTCCAGAAAACGCCCCAGGTAATCCAGGGTGTAGCTCCAGCAGTCGCCCTGGTTTTCGACATAGCCCTGCAGCAACGCAAGCGTCATGTTGCTGCCGCCGCTGCCTTGATACTCGACGACACCAAGCACGGGCACCGTATTGGGGAATTTCGCCACTTCGGTTAGAAAACGTCCGATCTCAAATTCCGGGCGTGCACCGATGTGCAGATGCCGATAGCCTTTCAGGAATAACTGTTCACCCAACACCACCGCGGTATTGCTGCCCTGAATGGCGGTTGGTCGTACGGGTAGCCTGGCCAATGCCTGCCTGTCGAGTACAGCGAAAGCGTCGGTGGGGGAAAAGCGAATAGAGCCTTGTTCGCAGGCTAGTGTTTGACGCGCGCCGATGGCCTCAACCACCGACCGACAAAATGCCCCGTCAGCAAATGCATCTCCCAGGATTCCAACTTGAGACTGCTGGCGCACTTTGGCAACAGTGACAGGCAACATGGCGTGCATGTGTTCCTCGTTGCCATTCTCCCACGTGAGTGCGAGGGGCAAAAAGCAGGTAAACGGCTTTCCGCCCATGCCTTCAATATCGAACAGGGCTACCAGCCACTTATGATCCGCATTGACCCACTCGGAATAGTCGGTCATGACCACTCGTTTTATCGCCTCGCCCTTGCCTCCATACCAGCGTTGCGCTGCGACAAAACGCGGCAATGCGTCTTCTTCGAGCTGGGTACGCGCCTTTTCCGCCATCGCAATACGCCAGGATTCAACCTGATGACGGAAAAAGCTATGCCAACCATCGAACAGTACCAGCATCGGTGTGTCCTCGGGTAATAGATGTTCCTCATGCCAAGCCGGAACTTCTTCGCTGCTTGCCAGCCGGAACCAATAGTAGTTATAGCCGGGCAAAGTAAGCAGGTAGGGTAATTCGCCAATAGGCGGAAAAGCGGCGCGTCCCAACATTTCCACCGGCACGCAGCCCTTGTAAGCCGAAAGATCAAGCTCGACCGCTTGCGCGGCACGCGACAGGTTGGCGACGCACAAAATAATATCGTCTTGGTATAATCTGAAATAGGCGAGTATCTTGCGATTTCCGGGGTGCAAAAAAACCAGCTTGCCGCGCCCGAAAGCCTGATGATTTTCCCGCAACGCCAATACACGCTGCATCCAATTTAACAGTGAGGAGCGATCACGCAGCTGCGCCTCCACATTGACGGCCCCATAACCATACACCGTGTCCATGACCGGGGGCAGATACAGGCGCTGCGGATCGGCGCGCGAGAAACCGGCATTACGATCCGGACTCCACTGCATGGGCGTACGCACGCCATTGCGATCGCCCAGAAAGAAATTGTCGCCCATGCCGATTTCGTCGCCGTAATAGATAATGGGCGAGCCCGGCATCGACAGCAGCAAACTGTTCATCAGCTTGATTTTGTCTATCTCATTGTCCATCAGAGGCGCTAATCGGCGCCGAATGCCGACGTTCAAGCGTGCGCGCGGATCACCGACATACATCTGGTACATGTAATCACGTTCTTTGTCAGTGACCATCTCCAAAGTAAGCTCGTCGTGATTGCGCAGAAAAATGGCCCATTGGCAGTTTTCCGGAATAGCCGGAGTCTGGCGCATGATGTCGACGATCGGATGACGATCTTCCTGGGCGATGGCCATGTACATCCGCGGCATCAGCGGGAAATGGTAAGCCATGTGACATTCATCGCCGTCACTGAAGTAGTCGCGTACGTCTTCCGGCCACTGATTGACTTCGGCGAGAAATACGCAGTGCGGGTAATGCTCATCAACCACCGCACGCATTTGTTTGATCACGGCGTGGGTTTCCGGCAGGTTTTCGTTTTGGGTGCCTTCCTGCACGCACAGATAGGGGATAGCGTCCAGACGCATGCCGTCCACACCCTGATCCAACCAAAAGCGCATCAATTTGATAACCGCTTTGACCACCTGTGGGTTATTGAAATTGAGATCCGGTTGATGGGAAAAGAAACGATGCCAGTAATAGGCATGGGCTTCATCGTCCCAGGTCCAGTTCGACTTTTCGGTATCCTCGAAAATAATGCGCGTCTCGGGAAATTTCTGCTTGGTATCGCTCCATACGTAAAAATTACGCTTGCTCGATCCGGCAGGTGCCCGGCGCGCCGCCTGAAACCAGGAATGCTGATCGGAAGTGTGATTGATGACCAGTTCGGTAATGACCTTGAAACCGCGGCGGTGCGCTTCCTTCATGAATTGCCTGAAATCGGCCATGGTGCCGTAATCGGGATGGATATTGCGATAGTCGGCTATATCATAACCGTCGTCGCGCATTGGTGAAGGATAGAAGGGTAACAACCAGAGCGTATTCACGCCTAAATTCTGGAGATAATCGAGCTTCTGGATCAAGCCGGAAAAATCTCCGGAGCCGTTATTGTCGCTGTCAAAAAAAGCCTTGATGTGCAGTTCGTAAATAACGGCGTCTTTAAACCAGAGTGGGTCGTCCATCCATGGTGTATTGTCCACGAGCGTTTTTTTCATCTCGTTGGGTTTTGTTTCGTTCATAGCTTTCTCTTTCTTGTAGGGACGAATTCATTCGCCCTGTTTGGTCGGCATCTCACGCTTGGGCGAACGAATTCGCCCCTACAAGGGTTTGCTTTCACCGTTTGGGGCGATGAATCAATATCACCATGATCGTTTCCCACCTTCAGGTTCTGACCAATGACCCGCTTGATCGGAAAACGCCCCGAATCGATTTCAGCTTGCACATTTTCGATAACGACGCGCCGTCTGCCATCGAGTAAAGGCAAACCGTTCATGACCTGTTCCCCTGTTTGAAGAACAACACGCCCAGTGGCGGAAGACGCAGCATCAGTGAATGATGCATGTCACCGGCAGAGACGGAGCTCGCTTCAACGCCGCCAAGATTGCCTACGCCGCTGCCTCCATAAAGTTCGATATCGCTGTTGAGCAGTTCATGCCAGTAACCGCCACTGGGCACTCCGACCAAGTAATTGTCGCGAACGATGGGGGTAAAATTGCAGACTACCAACACCGTATCCTCAGGGTTATAGCCACGGCGCACAAAGCTCAGCACACTTTTTTCCGCGTAGTGACAATCCATCCATTGAAAGCCGTCTCGACTGAAGTCTTGTTGATAGAGCGCCGCTTCATTGCGGTAAAAACGATTGAGATCCTCGACCCAGCGCCGCAGTCCGGCATGCTGCGGCTGTTGCAGCAGCCCCCATTCCAGGCTCTCGTCGTGCTGCCACTCGCGTTTCTGTCCGAATTCGCAACCCATGAACAACAGCTTCTTGCCCGGATGCCCCCACATATAGCCATACAATAAACGCAGATTGGCGAACTGCTGCCATTCGTCTCCGGGCATTTTTCCGATCAATGAACGCTTGCCGTAGACTACTTCGTCGTGCGACAAAGGCAGCACGAAGTTCTCTGAAAATGCATACCAGATGCTGAAAATAAGCTGTGCGTGGTGATATTTTCGATCAAGCGGATCTTCTAAAAAATACTCCAGCGTGTCATGCATCCAACCCATATTCCACTTCAGGCCAAAGCCCAGACCGCCCGTATTGGCAGGATGAGAGACCATCGGCCAGTCAGTCGATTCTTCGGCGAAAGTCTGCGTATCGGGGTAATCGCGATAGATAGCCTCGTTCAGCTTGCGCAGAAAAGTAACCGCGTCCAGGTTCTCCCTGCCACCATTGCGGTTGGCAATCCATTCGCCGTCCTTGCGGCCATAATCCAGGTAAAGCATCGACGTTACAGCGTCCATGCGTAGTCCATCGATATGATATTTATCAAGCCAGAACAACGCACTGCTGGTCAGAAATGCGCGTACCTCGTGCCGACCGTAATTGAACAGGAAACTATGCCAGTCCGGTTGAAAGCCTTGGCGCGGGTCGGCATGTTCGAACAGAAAGGTTCCATCGAAATGCGCAAGACCGTGGGCATCATCGGGAAAATGCGCTGGCACCCAGTCCATGATCACGCCGATACCCTGCTGATGTAAGCTATCCACCAGAAACATGAAATCCTGCGGAGTGCCATAGCGTGCCGTGGGCGCAAAATAGCCGGTGGTCTGGTAGCCCCAGGAACCGTAAAAAGGATGTTCTGTCAGCGGCAGGAACTCGACGTGGGTGAAATTCAACGCTGCGATGTAACTCGGCAGCCATTTTGCCATCTCGCGGTAGCTGAGGAAGCGGTTGCCGTCTTCAGGAATACGGCGCCAGGAACCCAGATGCACTTCGTAAATGGAACAAGGCGCGTTCAGCCGGTTTTTCTCGCCGCGCTGCGCCATCCATGCCTCGTCATTCCAGGCATAATCCAGTTCCCAGACACGGGAAGCGGTTAACGGCGGTATTTCCCAGCACAGAGCAAATGGATCGCCCTTATCGACTACGTTCCCGTCGCGGGAAACAAGTCGATATTTATAGAGTGCCCCGGCCGTGACATCGGCAATAAATCCTTCCCAAATTCCCGAGTCGTCGCCACGTAGATAGAGGGCGTTCATTGTTGCACCCCACTGATTGAAGTCGCCGATGACCGAAACGGCGGCGGCATTGGGCGCCCATACTGCAAAGCAAGTCCCTGTTACGCCATCAACGGTGATGCCGTGCGAACCCAGTTTTTCATACAGGCGAAAATCGCTGCCTTGCTTAAATAAATAAATATCGAGATCCGTAAGCAAACTGGCGTGAACTACTGCTTCCACGGGAAGATTCATTAACGTGGACATTGACTACCTCATTGTTTATTTTGGCGGATTTAACTTTTGAAATCACCTCCTTACGTAAGACTATGACGCATAGCCTTATGATATCCAGGACAATCAATATACGGCGACATAATCATTTGAGAACCTGGGTGCCAGTAAAAGTAAGACTCAAAATCAGTAAGCGCCACTGCGGACCCGTTCACCGCATTCACGATATTAACTTAGATTAATCAAAACCTTACTGTAAAAGTCGAACGTTGTCTGTACGCTGTCACACATAAAGCCGCTGCCGTTGATAGGCGGGCAATGCGTCTCAAATGGATGAAATCAAGTCCGTGAAGGTAAAGCGGCGACTACGAACATTAGGGAATGAAACCTAAATAACTTGAGCACATGATAAATTGTAGGGGCGACCGGTCGGTCGCCCATTGCGCAAAGGGTTGAGTTTTAATTTTCATCCCTAATTGGTTGATTGATTTTTACGATTGCTTGAGCTGTACCCCCCAAGATAAGCTTTACGGCAAAAATATCGCCTCACGCCTAAGTGGCCGTTCAAAAGTCTTTCCACATTTCTTATTCACCACGAAGACCACGGAGGACATGAAGTTACTGCTTTTCTTCGTGATCTTCGTGTCCTCCGTGATAAATATTTTTTTCGCTTTGTTAAAAAACTTTTGGTTTCCTGCTTATCTGAGCCGCATGTCATTTTTTACCGATTCCACGCCTTTGACGCTGCGTGCAATTTCGATTGCCCTGTCAATATCGGCACTGGAGTTCACGAAGCCGCTCAATTGCACCACGCCCTTGAAGGTTTCAACGTTGATCTGACCAGATCGCAGGTTGGGCTCATCGAGTAACAGGGCTTTGACCTTGGTGGTAATGACACTGTCGTCAACATACTCCCCGGTTCCCTCGTGCTTTTCCACCGATGCGCAACCTGCGGCAGTCAGTAATGTCAGGGTCAAAAAAAATGCAGAAAAAAATCTAATAAGGTGTTTCATCAGTAAATCTCCAATTAATAGAAAAAATTTAATATATGACTTGATCTTCAATTTAAGTGTCCATTCCGGTAGGCTGAAGAACCCCTTCGCTACCCTTCGACAGGCTCAGGACAGGCTTCAGGGTGAACGGTCTATTAGGTTAGGATAGATTCTAAATACAAAAACCAGCCAGCTAAGATTCGACTAACGATCAGGTGCTGTTCCCGCAACCGGTTATATGCCTGGTGCTGAATATTCGCCATTTGCTGACAAATAGCAAGTCACCTTAGCTTAAGAGTCCTGCTACGAGGCGAAACGGGATCGCGTTAAAACCTTGGAACACTTTAACGGCAAAACTTGTCTCAATCGGTACGGTACCGCACATTCAGACAGGGTGCGCTGACGATGTTCCCTATCGCCTGGATCCATGTCCTAAAACCGCCAAAAGCAGCAAGACTGATAGTTCGGGATGCTTGGTCAGACTTGTGTTCATAAGGTGAATGTTTCAAATAGGATTCTGCGGAGTTGACCTTGAATGCCAAGGAAACTCTCGATGGTGTCGCGGCAAACCTTGCTCCCTATCCTCAGAAAAAGGACATTGAAGTTTAGGGGCATACCAGCGTTGAAACCGGTTTCAACTAGTAGCCACTTAGATCTTATGTACGATACCGTACAGACCGACCCTGATCTTGTCGTTACAGTTTGAATGGCCTTTAAACTCGTTACGCTTATTGCAAAGAGAGATTTATTTATTTCTCTATCGTACTTGCCACTATGTCATGTGATACACTTTTAAAAAAATCAACATCTTAAGGAATAACCCATGAAAACAACAATTTTAGCAAATAGAGTTCTTGCCATTACCTGTTTATCTGCTGCACTTGGATTGGCGGGTTGCCAACAAGAAGGCACAGCAGAAAAGACAGGAAAAGAAATTGATAGTGCGGCTGAAAAAGCTGAACAAAAGATCGAGCAAACGACAGAAAAAGCAGAAAAAAAAATTGAAGGTGCAAAAGAGTCGGTCATTGATAAAGCCGAAACCGCTGGAAAATACATTGATGACTCGGTTATTACCACAAAGGTTAAGACAGCAATTTTAAATGATCCCTTTCTTTACTCATCCCATATCGAGGTGACTACAGATAAAGGCCTCGTGAAGTTGAGCGGCACAGTTGATTCCGAGAAAAACATCGCCAGAGCGATGGAAGTAGCCGGTAGCCAGGAAAATGTGCAATCAGTACAATCTGAACTGACCGTCAATACCAGTACAACGGGCGAATAATAATGGTTTACTTACGGTTTACGGCTGTTCTGGCAGGTATGCTGGCAGCGACATCTTTTGCTTATGCCGCACCGCCGGATGACGCTTATATTGCCGGTTACGCCGCTGGCTCGTTAAAACAAAATTTAAAGCTTGAAATACCGGTAACGGTGAAAGATGGCGTAATTACCTTGCCGGTAGCTGGCCTGGAAGATGCTGACAGGGCCAAAGCGGTACAGCTATTATGGGAAGTTCCTGGTGTTAATTCTGTAAAGACAGCGGAAACCACTAGCCAGCTGCCTACAGACAACAGCTTAACTGCTGTTCAGGTTGCCGATGATGGGACTACGGCAGTTACTGAATCAGTCATATTACCAACAGGACTTCTACCCAATGGGCATTTATTCAAGCCGTTATTGGCAGATACACGCTGGGCTCATTTCTCAGCTGCTTACCGCAATTACCAGAGCAACAATTTTGATGGCCGAGATATAGGCTCTGTCAGCTTCGGTGAAACGATACCGTTCTACCGCAGTAACTTCGGAAAATCTACTGCGCAATGGGAAGCAGGATTGCAAGCCGGAGTCTTTAGTGACTTCAATCTGGGTGCCTCATCGTCTGATCTGGTCAACACCGATTTTATTGCAGCAATCTATTCAAGTGCGCGCGCCGGTCAATTTTCCGCGTTTGGCCGTATTTATCACCAAAGTTCACATCTTGGCGACGAATTTCTGCTGCGCAAGATAGACACTAAATTCGAACGCGTGAACCTCAGTTACGAAGGTGCGGACTTAAAACTGTCTTATGAACTTCCCTATGGCGTGCGCTTATATGGCGGCGGCGGCGGACTGTTCCACAGAGAACCCGCCGACCTTAAGATATGGTCGGCGCAATACGGTATTGAGTTTCGAAGCCCTTGGCGTATAGATTTTGGGTCAATGCGGCCTATCGTTGCAGCTGACATCAAGAATTATGACGAAAATAACTGGAGTACCGATGTATCAGCCAGGGCAGGCGTTGAGTTTGAAAATTTGACGGTATTAGGCCGGAAACTTCAAATTCTTGCGGAATACTATAACGGCTTCACGCCTAGCGGCCAATTTTATAAAGATAAAGTGGAATATGTCGGCTTGGGTGCGCATTACCACTTCTAACTGAGTATAGAGACCAGCGTCCGCCCGTAAACGGCAGACACGGGTTCTCGGCACACGGAAGTGCCAGTATTGCTCTCGACACACCGCTACGCTGCCCCATGCGTCGCCTAAAACACCTACTTTTACATCCACGCAGTCTCCAGCAAGGTAAGAGAATTGCACTGACCAATCAAAAACGGTCAAGCTAATCTAACCCTCCCTCTATATTGTCCCAACAATCCCACGGTAAGAAAAACAAGTGGGAATGTCATATTTTTTCGCTATGTCATCGTTAAGTGTGGAGGCTACTGACTATCGGAGTACAGGCTTCGCCTGCCAGCACAAGCAAAGCTTGCACTCCCGCTGCGAGACAGGAGTCGAGTAGTCCCCAGAAGCGATAGTGCATGTGTTTTCACGAAGCGTCTTTTTGCGTAGTGAAAATACAGGCTTTCCGACATCGCGTCGAGTCATTGGAGAGCATGTGAGCTACCCCTTGTTGGGTAGCGATCGAGTGACCAGGACGACTGGGGCAGCCGCAGGCATCAGCGGTCGCGTGATTTTTGCCGCTTGTTGGGCAGGGATGCCCATAAAAGCTGTCGCAAAAATAGCGACTCCCCGCGCCGCTCTGCTTTGCCTAAGCATAATGCAATAAGTTGCCTTCAATATTTAACGATGACACCGCCTATTTTTTCGCTTCGTTCACGGCCTATTAGCGACAGCGTTTTTAAGTGCGTTACCGTACCGACGACGCTAAATGTTGTGATTAAACTGTTTTTCAGCACCTGAAATGATGAGGACTTGTCACAAAACAGGCGCTTATTAACCCTTGAGTCTATTTTGCTTGTGTCGGGCTGTACTCAATCTCCGGTCAAGAATGACATGAGCATTGTCAACGCCGGTACCGCCCATTGCTCCGTAGCCGAGTGGACGATAAAAGAGGCGTAAGAGTTTGACTGAGTGGTAACCTAAGCGGAGGAATACAAATGCTGAAATTACAGGAGCATAGACGGAAAACAAGGCTTGCCGATCCGGGCGGTGAGGATGAACCCATCCGCTTTGAGTTGTTTAGCAACGAACGACTGGAACAGCATGCCGTTAGTTTAGCGAAAGCGCAAAAAGCCGAAATTCGTCCTGACGGACTCAAACTGATGCCAAGGATCCGCGAAAATTCCAGGGTGTTGTTTGAGGCTTACAAATCTATCGGTAAGGCGGCGCGTGAACATAGAGCCATTACACCAGCCGCAGAATGGCTGCTCGACAATTTTCATGTGATTGAAGAGCAGATCAATGACATCAACGTTTACCTGCCCAAAAAATTTTACAAGCAATTACCCAAGTTAACCGATGGCTTCCTTATCGGTTATCCGCGTGTCTATGGCATTGCCTGGGCTCTAGTCGCTCATACCGATAGCCGTTTTTCTCCTGAACAGCTGGCTCTTTTCCTGCGCGCCTATCAGGAAATTCAGCCACTCAGTATTGGCGAGCTTTGGGCAATACCGATCACGCTACGTATCGTGATGATCGAGAATTTGCGTCGGTTGGCATTAAAAGTCATGCGTTCACAAGCCGGGCGACAGTTGGCTGATGACTTTATTAATCAAGCCGACAATCCTGATTTTTCGGCCAAGACCGCCGTACTACCCGCCGCGCCTTTGCGCCAGGCCTTTGCGGTTCAGATCGTACAACGCTTGCACGAACCGCATCCGGGTACCGCACCTACACTCGATTTTCTGAATCCGTTGCTGAGCGAACTGGGCGTTACTCTGGATGAAATCGTCCATCGTGAACACGCCGGTCAGATTGCCGCCAATCTGACCGTACGCAATATCATCACCAGCCTGCGAGCCATATCGGCATTCGATTGGCCGCAATTTGTTGAAGAGTCGAGTCTGGTGGATAAATGTCTGCGCACTCATCCCACTTACAACGCGATGGATTTTCTTACCCGCGACCGCTACCGTCATGCGATTGAAGATCTGGCCAAACGTTCGTCGTATTCCGAGGTAAAAATAGCCGCTAAAGTCATCGACAAGATTGATCGTGTTAGTAAAGAATCAGACGCTGACCGGAAAATACTGGAGCCCGGCTACTATTTGATCGGCGCCGGTCGGGGCGAATTCGAACAAGAAGTCGGCTTTCGTCCTACTTTCAGCCAAACACTACTGCGTGTATATATCGCCCATGCGGCCTATGCGTATCTGGGCAGTCTGGCAGTGTGCACACTGCTCGTAATGGCCCTGCCTCTGAGCGCGGCTGTCGAGGCTGGATTGGGCAGTTTGTCGATTGCCCTGATTACGCTGTTTGCGTTATTTCCTGCTTCGGATATTGCTACAAGTTTGGTCAACCGCTTCGTTATTGGCGTTGTGCCGCCACGCCATTTACCCAGACTCGAATTGAAAGAAGGCATTCCTGATACCTTAAGCACCTTTGTTGTGGTACCGACCCTGTTTGTCAACGAACAGAACGTGAAAAAACAATTCGATGAATTGGAGGTTCACTACTTGTCCAATCCGGGTGGCGATGTTCGTTTTGCGCTGTTATCCGATTGGGTGGATGCGGATCAGGAAACCCTGCCTGAAGATGATCTTTTGTTGAACGTTGCCATTACCGCGCTTGACGCGCTTAATGCCAAGTACGGAGAACAGCGGTTTTTTCTGTATCACCGCAAACGTAAATGGAACCCAGGTGAAAACAAATGGATGGGATGGGAGCGCAAGCGCGGCAAGTTGCATGAATTTAATCGACTGCTGCGCGGTGCAGACGACACTTCTTTTATGCCGATTCATGGCAAACCCGCGTTTGCCCCTCCGGGTGTCCATTATGTGATAACCCTGGATGCCGACACCAAATTGCCTATCGATTCGGTGCGTCAATTGGTGGGTACAGCGGCGCATCCGCTCAATTGGCCCGTCCTTGATCCGGTCACAAAGTGTATTATCAGCGGCTACAGCATTCTCCAACCTAGAGTCACGCCGACCCTGCCGCACCGGCGGGAACACTCGTTGTTTCATCGACTTTTTTCCGGCGCGTGCGGCATGGACGCTTATTCGACCGCAGTGTCCGAAGTCTATCAGGATCTGTTCGGACTCGGAACCTATAGCGGCAAGGGCTTATATGAGGTCGATTCATTTGAAGCCGCTTTGGCCGGACGCATCCCGGAAAATGCCTTACTCAGTCATGACTTGCTTGAGAGTGTGTTCGCCCGCTGTGCCTTTGTCAGCGATATTGAGTTGTTTGAAGAATTTCCCTCTCATACGGAAGTTGCCGCGTCTCGCTCGCACCGCTGGGCGCGTGGCGATTGGCAGTTATTACCCTGGATTTTCGGTTCCCTCGGCCAAGGTATGCCGCTGATTGGACGCTGGAAAATGCTCGATAACTTGCGTCGAACTTTCTCCGCGCCGGGCGCCTTTTTTACCCTGTTGGCGGCCTGGGCTATTCCGAACGCGCCACAATGGATACTGATGGGCATAGTGTTAATAATGTTGAGTATTCCCACCTTAATGGCCATCGTCGCCGGAATGAGACTGCG
The DNA here is from genome assembly GCF_037671525.1 of Methylobacter svalbardensis. NCBI lineage: Bacteria > Pseudomonadati > Pseudomonadota > Gammaproteobacteria > Methylococcales > Methylococcaceae > Methylobacter > Methylobacter svalbardensis. The sequence goes on along the minus strand of NZ_JAWPOH010000017.1, from coordinate 15,013 downwards.
CGCCGACATTCCGTTGCGTAATCAGCTTCGCGCCACAGCAGAAAATGTCGTCATGGGCGTAAACCATAGCCTGATCTCGTTAACCCTGCTGGCGCAACAGGCTGGGTTGATGACTGACGCGATCGTCAGCACCCTGGTACGGCTATTTATTACCCGACGAAAATTGCTCAGCTGGGTTACTGCGCTGCAAGCGAAGACGGCGGCGGGGCAATCGGTGAAGAGCCTTATTCGGCCCATGGCTAGCGTGACTATCGTGGTCGTTTGCGCGGGCTCGGTCGTACTGTTATTCAATCCCGCTTCGATGGAGCTTGCCGCACCGTTCCTGCTGTTGTGGTTATTGTCTCCCATCATTGCCCATATCCTGAGTCTGCCGCCTAAACCGGATCAGGCTGAAGCATTACTTCCCGAGGATGCTTTACGGTTACGACAGGTTGCCAGGCGTACCTGGCGATTTTTTACCACTTTCGTGACCGAGCAGGAAAATTATCTGCCGCCGGATAACTTTCAGGAAGAACCTGATCCCGTTATCGCGCATCGCAGTTCGCCGACAAATTTCGGTCTTTATCTGTTATCGGTGCTCGCCGCACACGATTTTGGCTGGCTGGGGCTTATAGATACCATTGACCGGCTGGAGGCAACCCTGGATACGCTAAACAAGCTGCCGCGACTGCATGGACATTTTTATAACTGGTACGACACGCGCAGTTTGCACCCGCTGGAACCCAGGTATGTATCGACCGTGGATAGCGGCAATTTGGCAGGACATCTGCTGGTGCTGGTTCAGGGATGTAAAGAGTTGACGCAGCAACCGTATCAGTTTGCCACCGTGTTAAACGGTATTGCCGATACTCACCGACTGCTCACTTCTGCACTTACCGAAACCAACGATGACCAGCGCATGCTGATAGTGACGCGGGAAGAACTACAGAAAAAAGTAGAAAAACTTGGCGGCTTGTTGGCCGGCAGGCCTGCCGGCCACAAGGAATGGCTAAGTTTGTGGCGGCTAATCACGCCATGCGCCGATAACCTGTTGGATTTGGCTCGCGCTTACGCCGCTGAACGCGGCGAACTGATGGATGACAGCGAAGTGCTGGCATGGGCTACGCTGCTGCACGCTGACATCCATTCTCATCAACGTGACTTCGAAAACCTAGGCTCATCGATACCTGTCGGGCTTCCGCTTGATGACCACCCGCAACCGGAAGCGCAACGCTGGAGAGCACTGGTTCGGCGAATACAAGCGCTGGAAGAACAAGCGCATCAACTTTTCGTCAACATGGATTTTCGTTTTCTCTATGATCAAAACAGGCACTTGTTTTCGCTTGGCTACCGGGTTGAAAGCGGTGTTATCGACGACAGCTATTACGATCTGCTCGCCTCGGAAGCGCGCCTGACCAGCCTTATCGCTATCGCCAAGCGTGAAGTGCCGAGTATTCACTGGTTTCACTTAGGAAGACGGATGGCACGCACCGCGAACGGCACCGTATTGCTGTCCTGGTCCGGCTCGATGTTCGAATACCTGATGCCGTCACTGGTGACTTATACGCCGCGCTACAGCCTGCTCGATCAGACTTGTCGTCTGTCCGTGCAAAGCCAGATTGAATACGGGGAAGAACACAATGTGCCGTGGGGTGTCTCCGAATCGGCGTTTAACGGCCGCGACCGTTGGTTCACTTACCAGTATGCTGCTTTCGGCGTACCCGGTCTGGGGATGAAGCGCGGACTCGCCTTTGATCTGGTCATCGCCCCCTATGCCACAGCCTTGGCGGCGATGTACCACACGCATGCGGCTGCGGTGAATTTCGAACGCTTAGAACAACTTGGCGCTTTGGGGCGTTACGGCTTTTTCGAGGCGCTCGATTTCACGCCGACACGACTGGCGGAAAATCAAAAGGTGGCGTTTGTGCGCTGCTATATGGCTCATCATCAAGGCATGTCGTTGGTGGCTTTGACCAATGTCATGCTTGACGCGGTTATGCGCCGCCGTTTCCATCGTACCCCGATGATTCAGGGCGCTGAAATGTTATTGCAGGAGCGGGTTCCGCACGGTTCTGACAGCGGCATCCCTGACTTCACTCAAGCTGAGGCTGAAGTCAAAGAAATAGTACAACCGTCAGTGCGCCGCGAGCCTTCGCCGATGTCCATGGTACCCTCAGCGCATTTGCTTTCCAATGGCCGTTACGGGGTGATGGTCACCGCCGCCGGTTCGGGCTACAGTGTCTGTGAAAAGCTGGCGGTAACCCGCTGGCGCGAAGATGTGACGCGCGATTGCTGGGGCAGTTATGTCTATTTGCGCGAAATGGCTAGCGGCAGGATTTGGTCTGCCGGATACCAGCCGACGGCTGCGGTTCCTGATCAATACGAGGTGGTTTTTCTCGAAGACCGGGTGCGCATCTCTCGCGAAGACGGTACTATAACCAGTCACTTGGAAATCATTGTGTCGCCGGAGGATGACGCAGAAATCAGGTGTTTAAGTCTGACCAATAACGGCTCGTATATCCGGGAAATTGAGCTTACCTCCTACTCGGAAATTGTGCTGGCGCCACCCCTGGCCGATAGCGCTCATCCCGCGTTTTCCAATTTGTTCATCCAAACCGAGTTCCTGCCGCAGGCATGCGCACTGATCGCGCAACGGCGGCCTCGGGCAGAAAATGATCCGCAAATTTGGGCGGCTCATGTGCTGGCGTGTAGCGACATCGGTGAAGGCGTTCAATATGAAACCGACCGGGTAAAATTTTGCGGCCGAGGTCAAACATTGCGCGCGCCCGCCGCCGTGATCGATGGTCGCCCGCTCAGCAATACGGTCGGCGCTGTGCTTGATCCGATTTTCAGTCTGCGTACGCGGGTCAGCATCGAAGCGGGAGCGACGGTTCATGTGACCTTTACCACCTTGGTTGCCTCGTCACGACAGGCGGTTGAAGATTTAGCCGATAAGTATCACAACGCGGCGACTTTCGACCGGGTTTCCAACCTTGCCTGGACCCATGCGCACATCCAATTGCGGCATCTGCGCATCAAGCCTGACGAAGCCCAGTTATTTCAATCCCTGGCCAATCGCTTGCTGTATGCCGATTCTTGGCTGCGAGCGAGCAGCAAGCTTATGCAGTTGAACCGGTTAAATGTCACCGGTTTATGGCGGTTTGGTATTTCCGGTGACCGTCCGATGGTATTGCTGCGGGTAATGTCAACCGATGACCGGGCTATTGCCGATCAGTTATTGCGCGCCTACGAGTATTGGCGCATGAAACGTTTGTCTGTCGACCTGGTGATTTTGAATGAAAAAGAAATTACCTATGCCAATGAATTGCAGACCTTGTTGGAAAGCATGGTTCGCGAAACTCAAGCGTTTACCGCGATTCATGAATACGGCGGACATGGCGAGATTTTTGTGCTGCGGGCCGATCAGATCTCAGAGGAAGAGCGTGTGCTGTTGCAAACCTCGGCTCGCGTGGTGCTCTTAAGTAGTCGCGGCACCTTGGCCGAGCAATTGATGCGGCATCCCAAGCCTACGCCGGAGTTTATCCAAAGCAAAGCCTTGGCGGCATCCAGCGTTGACAGCAGTGGACCGTTAATCGCTGCTACAGAGCTCGAATATTTTAACGGGCTGGGCGGCTTTGCCGACGACGGGCGCGAATATGTGATCGTGCTGGGCAACGGACAATGGACGCCGGCACCCTGGATTAACGTGATCGCCAACGCGGAATTCGGGTTTACGGTCTCGGAGCTGGGCAGTGGCTACACCTGGAGCCTTAACAGCCGGATGAACCAGTTGACCCCGTGGTCGAACGATCCGGTCAGCGATCCGCCCGGCGAAATATTTTATTTGCAGGACGTCGAGACCGGCGATTTGTGGAGCCCGACTGCATTACCGATTCGAGTGGATAACGCCCGTTATGTGATTCGCCACGGCCAGGGCTACAGTCGTTTCGAGCATGTTTCTCACGGTATCCATAGCGAGCTGCTGCAATTCGTCAGTTCGGACGACCCGGTAAAAATTTCGGTTTTGACCTTAAAAAACACTTCCGGTCGTCCCCGCAAACTGTCGGTTACTGCCTATGTTGAATGGGTGCTCGGCGCTTCTCGAATCAACACCGCGCCTTATATTGTTACCGAATTGGATCAGGCGACCGGCGCCCTGTTTGCTTACAACCGCTTGGATATGGATTTTGGCCAGCGTATTGCTTTTGTCGATCTGGTCGGCCTGCAACCTACCTGGACCTGCAATAGAACCGAATTTATCGGCCGTAACGGCAGCCTGGATGCGCCGCTGGCCTTGAGCCTAGCCAAAGCGCTTAAACACCGCGTTGGCGCGGGGCTTGATCCCTGCGCGGCATTGACGACGCCGATAGAACTTGCAAGCGATCAAAGCATCGAAATCGTTTTTCTGTTGGGACAAGGCAATGACCGCGATCATGCCGGCGAACTGATCAAGCGTTATCGGTCTGCGGATCTGCAAAAAACCTTCGCCGCCGTGAAACAATTATGGTCCAAGACACTCAGGAAAGTTCAGGTAAAAACGCCGGACAGAGGCCTGGACTTGATGCTGAACGGTTGGCTGCTGTACCAGACCCTGAGTTGTCGAATGTGGGCGCGAGCCGCATTTTATCAGGCAGGCGGGGCTTTCGGTTTTCGCGATCAATTACAAGACAGCATGGCGCTTGCAGTAGCCCGGCCCGATCTTGCCCGCGCTCATATCCTCCGTGCGGCGACGCATCAGTTTGTCGAGGGCGATGTGCAGCATTGGTGGCACCCGCCTTCCAATCGCGGTGTGCGCACCCATTTTTCCGATGACCTTATCTGGCTGCCTTATGTGACATCCCACTATGTCAAGGTGAGCGGCGATAGCGCGGTACTCGACGAAATAATGCCGTTCCTGGAAGGCCCTATACTCACACAAGAACAGGAAGATGCCTATTTCGAGCCGACGCAATCGGAGCTGCAAGCCAGCCTGTTTGAGCACTGTGCGCGAACGCTGGATTTGAGTTTACAAGTCGGCGCACACGGTCTGCCGCTGATGGGCAGCGGCGATTGGAATGACGGCATGAACCGGGTGGGTCATCTGGGCAAAGGAGAGAGCGTCTGGCTCGCCTGGTTCCTGATGGCTACCTTATCGGAATTTGCCGATCTGGCCCAAGCGCGCGGAGACACCGCGCACGCCGCACGTTGGCGCGAACACGCTGCCAAGCTAGAAGTCGCAGTGGAAGCGGAAGGCTGGGATGTGTCCTGGTACAAGCGCGCCTATTACGATGACGGCACGCCGCTGGGGTCTGCGATCAACGCCGAGTGCCGTATCGACTCGCTGGCGCAAAGCTGGGCCGTTATTTCCGGCGCCGCCGACCCCGAGCGGGCGCGGCTGGCGATGAATTCGGTTCGGGAATATCTGATACGCTATGGTGACGATCTGGTGTTGCTGTTTACGCCGCCTTTCGATAAGACCCTACTGGACCCCGGTTACATCAAAGGCTATTTGCCGGGCGTACGGGAAAATGGCGGGCAATATACCCATGCGGCGATCTGGTGCGTTATCGCTTACGCGATGCTCGGAGACGGCGATCAGGCGGCAGAACTCCTGCACATGCTGAATCCGATCAATCGCACCGCTAACAGGACCGGCGTCTATGCCTATAAAGTCGAGCCTTATGTGCTAGCGGCCGATATCTATGCGGTACCGCCCCACGTGCGGCGCGGCGGTTGGACCTGGTACACCGGCGCTGCGGGATGGTTTTACCGCGCCGGTCTGGAATGGCTGTTGGGCCTGAATGTCCGCGCCGGCAAAATGCATTTCAATCCTTGTATTCCGCATGACTGGCGCAGTTATACTTTACGTTACCGGCACGAGGAAACTTGCTATGACATCACCGTCAACAATCCCAACGGAGTGTCGAAGGGCATCGTGTCGATTGAGTTGGACGGCGTAGCGCAAGCAGAGGGTGAGGGTATCCCGCTGCTGAACGATGGACAGAACCATCAGGTGTTGGTGCTGATGGGGTAATTCCCGTTCCCACGACGCGTTGTGTGGGAACGAGGCGAGGTTACGTTTAGCCTGCAACCAGCAGCTTCTCGAATTCATCTGCGGCCACCGGCCGCGAAAACAAATAACCTTGTCCATAATCGCAACCGGCGGCAATCAGTAAATCGCACTGCTCCTGCGTTTCTATGCCCTCTGCGATAACCTTGATGCCCAATTTATGCGCCATCACAATGATCGCTTCGCACAGCGCCAGATCATTGGCATTGGGACCGAGGTTGCGGGTGAACGACTGGTCAATCTTCAGATAGTCGATGTCGAATTTTTTCAGGTAAGATAATGAAGAATAACCGGTGCCGAAGTCATCCAGCGATACCTGAATACCGGCATCGCGAAAAGCCAACAGTTGGCCGGTAATTAAAGCCCCGGCATCCATCAGCAGTCCCTCGGTAATTTCTACGACCACGCTTTGTCCGGACAGACCGAGTTCGCGCAAATGCTCGAACCAGGCAAGATGTCCATTGTCCTCTTTTTGAAATTGTACCGGCGATTTATTGATGCTGATCTGGAACTGCTCGTGGTGTTTGGTACGCCAGTGTGCGGCCTGTTGCGCCGCCTCGCGAAACACCCACTCGCCGATGTCGATGATCATGCCGGTTGCTTCGGCGACCGGGATAAAATCGGCCGGACTGATCAAACCGCGGCTCGGATGCTGCCAACGAATCAACGCCTCCGCTTTGCGGATAAAGCCGGTGGTCAATTCCACAATCGGCTGGTAAGCCAGCCAGAACTGACGTTCGGCCAGTGCATTACGCAGGTCATTGATCAGCCGCCTTCTGGTCAGTGCGGCTTCCTGCATGGAGAGGGTAAAGTAGTGGCGGCAGTTGCGGCCCTGATCCTTTGCGGCATACATGGCCTGATCGGCATTTTTTATCAGCACGTCGATGTCATCGGTATCTTCAGGATATAAGGTGATACCGATACTGACCGACACATAGGCAATTTCGCCCTCTAACTCGAACGGTTTGGTCAGCTGCCACAGGATGTCCTGAGCGATGCGTTCAATACTGTCTTGCTCGTGTAATTCAGCCAGAATAATGGTGAATTCATCGCCGCCCAGACGTGCGACGGTATCGGTATTGCGTACGCAATTGAGTAAACGTTGCGCCATCTCCTTGAGCAGCAGGTCGCCTTTGCCGTGTCCCAGCGTATCGTTAACATCCTTGAAATGATCGAGATCGAGAAACAGCAATGCCAGCGGCAGGCCCATTCGTTGGGATTTCTTCATCTCCTGCGCCAGACGTTCATAAAACAGGTGGCGGTTGGGCAGTCCGGTCAACGAATCGAAGTTGGCCTGCTGCCAGATGGTCTGTTCTGCATGTTTCTGATCGGTGATATCCGAGAACGTCGCGACCCGATGCCGTACCTTGTTTTGGTGATCATAAACGGTGTTGATCGTCAACCATTCAAGGTAAGCTTCGCCGTTCTTGCGCCGGTTCCATATTTCACCCTGCCAACACCCTGTTGTTTCCAGTGTATGCCACATGATCTGGTAGAACGCTTCGTTTTGGTGTCCTGACTTGAGCAGCGTCGTGGATTGACCGATGGCCTCCTGCAAGGTGTAACCGGTCAGCTCGGTGAACGCCGGATTGACGGTGACAATCCGGTTATCGGCATCGGCCACCATGATGGCCTCACCAATCGCCTGATAAACCAGGTTCGCGAGTTTCAGTTTCTCTTCATTACCTTTACGCTCGGTAATATCGATGAGGATCACGCGACAGGTCTGGTCGTCATCGTTGGCAATGGCTTCGAACTGTATAATCAGCGTCGGGCTCCGGTCGACAGGGAGCAGGGTCAGCTCACAGTTTTGAGCCGTTCTGCCGACAAATACGCCGGACAGGAAATCGTTGAAAACGGGCAAGGAATCAACGCTGATAAAGCTTGAAAAGCGTTGCTGTTTTAGCTGTGAACGGAATATGCCCAACTGCCTGGCGGCCTTGAGATTGATCTGCTGGATAGCGCCGAAGCAATCCAGCGTAAGATAGCCGACCGGCGCCATGTCATAGAGTTCAGTGTAACGTTCCAGGCTCGCTTCCACTTCAATCTGCGCTATCAGCAGTTCCTCATTTTGCATTTCCAGCTCGATCTGGTGAACCTGTAATTCGTGCAGCAGTTTTTTTGCGTCCATTTCAATGCCGGATACGCTTGACTGTTGTTGGGCAAGCTGTTGATTGGCGCGGCGGCGCAGCTTGTCGGCGTCGGTAAATGGCTTGATTTTTTTTGTCACACGTTCTCTCTGTACATCGTGAATATCCCAATATTTTTGGCAGGTATTATAAACTGATGTCACACACTAAGGAATTTTTAAACCATAAAACGCTTCCTGATTCCTCGTTCCCACGCAGGAGCGCTCATCGTTATACACAAGTCCCAAGTAACTCGTCATACCCGCCGGGAAGCGGGTATCCAGTGCCATGGATGGCGAGCTGTGTACGTCCATGTAATCTGGATTCCGGCAATCCCTGCCGGAATGACGGCTGCCCATAGACTTGTGTATAACGACGAGCGCAGGAGCGTGGGAACGAGGAAAACTGCTACAAATAAATCCCGGCATTGGAATTATTCTCTGTGTCCGCATTTTCCTGCCGCACCGAGCCGGCTTTCTTCTTATGGTGAGTAATGACCGTGCGAATAACGACATATTGATATGGTTTGCCTTTCGCATCAAGAAAAGGAACGATGGTAGTGTCTACCCAATAGAGGGAACCATCTTTGGCTCGGTTACGGATTTCCCCCTTCCAGGTATGCCCGTGTCCAATGGTTCTCCACAGGTCGCGCATAAATTCCTTGGGGTGATACCCCGAGTTGATAATACGGTGATCCTGTCCGAGCAGTTCTTCGCGCGAATACTGGGAGATGGCGCAGAACTTGTCATTCACATAGGTGATCTCGCCTTTCCGGTTGGTCATCGCTACAATCGCATGTTCGTTCAGCGCCAGCTCAAGGTTTTTGGCGAGACTGATGTCGACAAACGTGATCACCACGCCGTCTATTACATTATCCATGGTGCGATAAGGCATGATGCGGACATCAAACCAGCGTCCGTCATGGGTCTGGATTTGCTTATCCGAAACCACCAGCGTACGCAGCACTTCTGTTGCATCCTGCCGCAACAGAGGATAATCCAGATCGGTCGCGATGTCGGATAGCGGCCGTCCTTCGTCTTGCGGCAACAGCCTGAAGATCTGCGAGGTATGGGCGGTAAAGCGCCGCAGATGCAATTTATTGTTGAGAAACACCGTGGCAATTTCGGTACTGTTAAGCAGGTTCTGCATGTCGTTGTTGACCCACTGCAGCGCATCCAGTTTGGCTTGCAGCTCCGCATTCACCGTCAGCACTTCCTCGTTCACTGACTGCATTTCTTCCTTGGAAATGAGCATTTCCTGATTTGCAAACTGGATCTCTTCATGGCTGGCTTTGAGTTCTTCCTGAAAAAACTGTATTTCATTGCGCAAGGTCTGTATTTCCAGCCGGGCCTGTTGCAGCGCTTCGGGCGGCGGGAGCTTGGCGGTGCGTTTGCGGGTACGCGCTGTCGCGACGTCGGTAAACACGATGATGACCTTGCCGCGCAATGCCTCGACCTGCTCGATAGCTTGTACGGTCACATTGACCGTATGGGTACCGCTTTCGCCGGTTATCTGCAGGCCTTCCAGGTGCACCGCTGTTAATTGCTGCAACGCCAGGCGGATTGAACCCGTTAGCGCCTGACGCAAGCCCTCGCGCGCCATCGCATGGATGTTCAGATTGGCTTTACCGGCAGAAGGTTCCAGATACTTGCCGGTGTGGCCGCTAAAATAAAGGATGTCGCCCTCGGCGTTAACCAGCACCGCTGCCGGGGCGTAATGCGCAAGCAGCAGGTGATCCATCAGTTGTTGCAGATTGACAGGCAGACTGGCATTATCAACTGTCTGCCTGGCGGCGGGCACCGCGGTAAAATGTTTATGTGGAAAGTTCACTTCAGGTTTCGGCAAAGGATTGTCAATACGCCGGTAGAGTCGCACCTTGGCCTTCACCGGCGTAAACAGATAGCCGAAATTGCCTGTGCTTTCGGCAGATCCCAGCAACAGCAAGCCATGCGGGTTTAGCGCATAGTGAAACAGCGGCAACAGTTTTTCCTGTAAATCAGCGGAAAAATAAATCAGCAGGTTACGGCAACTGATTATATCCAACCGGGTAAACGGCGGATCGGTGATGATATTCTGCGGCGCAAAAATGATCGTTTCGCAGATTTCATTTTTCATCCGGTAGCCGTTGTTTTCGGCGTTAAAGTAGCGGGTTAGACGCTCAGGTGAAACATCGGCGACGCTATGGGCCGCGTAAAATCCCTGGCGTGCATGCGCTATCGCATCCGTATCGAGGTCGGTAGCAAAAATCTGCAGCGGGTAGTGTGCGCGCGGCTTGACCTGTTCGACCGCTTCCATGAAGCTGATTGCCAGCGTATAGGCTTCCTCTCCGGTCGAACAGGCGGGCACCCACACTCTTATGGTCTTGCCGTCCGGATAGTTTGCTATCAGCGCGGGTATTGCGTCGGTCTTTAAAGTGTCCCATACCGCCGGATTACGAAAAAAACCGGTAACACCGATCAGTAATTCCTTGAACAATAAATCCTGCTCCTGCGGATTTTCGCGAAGATAACGGACATAAGTGGCGATATGATCGAGCTGGTGCAGTTCCATGCGCCGCTCAATACGGCGATATATCGTACTTTTCTTGTATAATGAAAAATCATTGCCGGTCCGGACGCGCAGCAGCACGGCAATTTTTTCCAGAGAGCTCAGGGAGCTGTCTTCCAAGAGCTGCCCTGAACCGGCCAAAGCATCCCTGTGGGGATGCTGGAGATAATTGATGATGTGCGCAGGCAGTTCTGCCGCCGTGCCGATAATATCGGCTAAGCCCACATCAATAACGCTGCGCGGCATACTGTCGTATTTGGCGTCGCTAGGATCCTGTACCAGCACCAGACCGGATTTTTCCTTGACGGCATGCAGGCCCAGCGTACCATCCGAACCCATGCCCGAAAGCAGGATGCCGATGCTTTGATCGCGCCGATCTTCAGCCAGACTACGGAAAAAAGCATCGATAGGCAGCCGTAATCCGCGCGGTACAACCGGGTCGAGCAGATAAAGCGTGCCGTGCAGGATGGACAGATTTTTATTCGGAGGATTGACATAAATGCAATCCGGTTTTATTTTCATGCGATTTTGGGCTTCTACTACCGTCATCGCCGTTATGCGTTGCAGTAATTCGGCCATCATGCCTTTGTGGTTGGGATCGAGATGCTGAATGACGACGAAAGCGACACCCATGTTATCAGGCACATGACTGAAAAAGTGTTCGAGCGCTTCAAGCCCGCCGGCCGAGGCTCCGATACCTACAATCGGCAGCAACCTGTCTACACAGGGGTAAGCAAAATCAGTCGCGGTGTCCGGAGAGAATGGGCCGTGGACGGCGGTCGATTTATCCATGCAGGAGTCCTACTATCTTTATGGTTGTATGGCTGTTTATACTTTTTGCCTGTCAAAACCCGGTTTCTTTAGATCGGCTCTCCCTGACGGGAAAAAGAGACGATGCCTTGTTGATGTGCAATGGGTATATATTACACCGCCTCTTCTGAAGCTGTTTAAAAACAGCGAATTCAAGATTGCAATCGCTTCATCATTCAATTGCATAGGAAAGCAGCGTATCGGTCTGGTTATTTTTCTTCCTGCAGCCAATTGATTTCTTTCGCCGTTTGTTCGCCGATAACACACTCGCTCAAACTGTCTGCCATGCGCATACTGGTTTCCGACAGGGGAATGCGGCCAACCATGATTTCCGCCTTGGTTTGCGGATAAAGGGGCGACTGCTCCGGATCGGCATAGCCTATTGGAAACAGGGCGCTGTTATCGGCCGTATATTTATCCGTTGCCCCGACTGTATGCAGCAATTCGTGGGCAATGACGATATTGTTTTGCTGATCCTGATCCTGATCGATAGAGGCAAAGGCATGGATCACGGCTGTCAAGCCTTTGTCGAGCCCTAGCGAATGTTGCAGGCTCCTGCCTTGCACTGCTTCATGGTAAAGCACAAAAACACGGATACGGCGCATATCCGAATCCGAATCGGGCGTATTTTTATAAGTCCAGTAGCGAAACTTAAGCCCCCACCAGATAATTGCGGCATACCCCGAACCGGGTAGCGGCGCTTCGGGCGGTTGTACCGTCAACACAGCTCCCATGCGTATTTGGGTGGGCTGTTTGGTGATGAGCGTATATTTTTCGCTTTGCTGCTGCATAAACCGGTCAACCGGCTCAAAAACGCCCTCGTCCAGTTCATTGATATATTCGTTGACGACCGGGCTATTGTTATCGCCGTTGATGCGGTAAATCACCACGCTTAAAGGTTCAGTCCACGACCTGGATTTTAGTTTTTGGTTTTTTGTATAAAAAGCCACGACTACAAATACGGTCAATAAAATCAGGATGCGGATAATTTTGAACAGGGTCATGGCTAATACACCATCTAGGAAATAGACTTAAAGGATACTGCATTTATGGATTCAATATTTCAATAGTCGCGCTTGATTAACACCTCGATAATCGTGCCGGTGGTTTTGAATTTTACTGAGGGGGCGGATAAAACGCCGCAATAACCCGCTGGACTATCAAGGCGACTATTTCGATCATCCGGTGGCAACAGAGGCGTTTGCCGCCTTATTGCAAGCCGGCATATTACTCGCCTTTACCGATTGATGACCCAGTGAATGGAGGTTTTTTCTTTCTGGACTGGCGGGTGGAGGAACGCTTTTTCTTGACGGGTTTAGTCTCAATCTTGACCTGACTGGTGCCGTCCTTTTTCATATCGAGCTTTTTAGCCGCTGCGGCGGAAAGATCGATGACGCGGTCTTTGGCAAAGGGGCCACGGTCATTGATTATGACCTCGACTTTCTTGTCATTCTCGAGGTTGGTCACCTTGGCCTTGGTTCCCATCGGCAAACTTGGATGGGCGGCCGTCATCTCTTTTTGGTTAAAGGTCTCGCCACTGGCGGTTTCCTTACCTTGAAATCCCGGGCCATACCACGACGCTTCGCCGACCTCCTTGTGAACAGGTTTGCTGGCGGCACTCCCTGTCTGTTGCTGCGCCGGTTTGCCTCGCTCATCCATGTGTTCAGTGCAGCCGGAAAAAACCAAAGCGCCGAGCAAGGTTACTCGATGCATACCCGAAAGCCATTTACGGATGGATAGGGTTCCGCCGGGCGCTATCATGATTTTCCAAAACAAGCGCTTTGAACCGGAAATAAATCGGAGTTTCTTGTTGTTGGGTGAGGCATCGCAGTGTTGAACGGTTTGATATGACATGTGCTCTCCTGTCGGGCAACCGGCTTTCGGTTGGCCCGCTTAGTCGTGACGGCTGGATACACGCTCTGTCGCAGTGCTTTTGTCTCTGTTGTGGCCGATGGTACGTCAAATCCCCGGAAGGATCTGTACGCCAGCGCACAAATTGCGTGCTCCGGCAAAGTTGGCGAGCGTCAACTCATCAGCGGATAACGGGGTTTGTCCAAACAGCGGCATCAAGGGAAGCGAACTTATCTTGTCACTTTCGTTTTGCGATTTCTACGTAGACGTTTCGTTCGAATGAACGATGTCAGCGGAATGCGGGGGGGGGGGGGGGAGTAGACGATCAAATTCCGTTCTGACCACTTGGTAGCATTCACAGACTCTCGCTTCCAATCCCGGCCTGTCCAGTACCGTGATACGGCCACGGCTATACTCAATCAACCCGGCTTGCTGCAATTTTCCTGCGGCCTCCGTTACGCCTTCGCGGCGCACGCCCAGCATATTAGCGATCAATTCCTGGGTCATGGTCAACTCGTTCGTAGCGAGCCGGTCGAGGCTTAACAGCAACCAACGACAGAGTTGCTGGTCCACGGAATGATGCCGATTACAGACTGCCGTTTGTGACATTTGGGTAATCAGTGCCTGGGTATAGCGCAGTAATAAATCATGTAATGTCCCGTAGCGACGCCCACCAAAGCGGTCGAATTCCAGCATGAGCTGCTGCGCCCGCAGCCGATAGGCGTAACCTTCGCTTTGCACGACGGCACGGTTAGGCATGGTTCCTCCGCCCATAAAAAGAGCGACGCCAATGATGCCGTCGTTGCCGACTACCGCTATTTCGGCTGAAGCGCCGTTTTCCATGACATAAAGCAGCGATACGATGCAGGTCGTCGGAAAATAGGCGTGATGCAACTCATCCCCCGACTCGTAGATGACTTTGCCCAGCGGCATCTGAACCAGTTCCAGATCCGGAAAAAGGCGCTCATATTCATCTGAGGGCAGGGTATTGAGGAGATAGTTTTGTCGAGGACTATGTGAGGCCGTCATAAGTAATCTTCATATTGGTGGTTAAACTCGAATTGCCGGTAACGGGTGGAATCTGTAATTTTATGTAACTATTGGGTCCAATCCCGAACTTATTGATTAAGCCGATGACCGTATCATGCATCAATTCGAGCTTTGAAAAGCAAATAGTTTGCGTACCGGACGTTTACTCCAGGTTCTGAAATTTAAGTTTTTGCGTTCTGTTTTTTTGGGTATTGCGCTTACCTACTTCATGTTTGTCGGCATCAAGATGACTCTGGTATGCCGTAGACCGGAGCCGGCGGATTGGATTTATCCCCCGCATAAGACCACTGTTCGTCAAGCCCGCTTGTTCTCGCCCGACGCTTAGCTCACCGCTTGCGCTCAGTGTTAATCATGGAGTTATTGATGGTATTTCCTCGCGCGACGTAATAGAAAATATTGATTAAAGGTCTGTAACGGAGCGGCAAAAAATGTAAGCCATAAATTATAACTGATGTTACGCACCCACCCCTCAAAAAGCGTATTATTTCGGGATGGAAAAAATAAAACTAGAATTATACACAGACTACCTGATCTGCAATAACGGGTTTGCGACGGCAACCGGATTGTCGGCAATGATGGAAGGGGATATAAGCCATGA